>CAZTKB010000037.1:0-17545 GCA_964614125.1 uncultured Desulfobacterales bacterium
GTTTCCTTACGGATGCCAAACCCGGTTTTCAGAGATTTTTCCACCATGTTGGGCAGCGTATCGGTCAGGATATTGCCGATCCGGGATTGGGGATACACGCTATGGTCACATGCAAAAACATCCCCGTTGTGCTCGATCACCAGCGATCGGCCGCACTGCCGGGCATGTGTGCAGACCGGCGACGGATTACCGATCCAGGCATTGAGCGCCCACTCGAAGTTCATGACAAAAATTTTGCCGACGTCATGACGGACCCATTCTTCGTAGACAGCGATCAGAAAGTCGCCGTAGGCCTTTGGCAGAACCGACCAATCCGCCACTTCGGTTTGCTGCTCCTGCCGATCCAGGGATGGGAAAGCGGCCAGACGGAGCCCCAGACCGGCGGTGGTTGCATCGGGCATACGCTCCACAATTGGCGTAAACTGGATATGTTCCACGCCTGCATCCCGGAAAAAGCCGTATACCTCCAGCGGCTTTGCCGCGGTTTCACGGGCGACACAGGCCATTACATTATATTCAACCTGATGTTTCTGAAGAAACCTCAGCCCGTTCATCGTCCGTTCAAATGTTCCGCGTCCCTTACGATTCCGACGATACCGGTCATGGATTTCTTTCGGACCATCCAGGCTGATTCCGACCATGAAATCATGCCGTTTCAGAAACCGGCACCATGTATCGTCCAGTAACGTTCCATTGGTTTGAATCGCGTTCCGGATGGTTTTTTGCCTGGTTAAGGGTCTCTGAAGTTCGATCACCCGCTTAAAAAATTCCAGACCGGCAAGTGTTGGCTCCCCGCCCTGCCAGACAAATTCCACGACCGGGGTGGGTTGGGAGGTGACATAGTTGTTTATGAATGCAGCCAATACCGCATCGGACATCAGGTATTGGCTGCGGGAGCTGAACAGCACCTGTTTCTCCAGATAAAAACAATACTCGCAGTTGAGATTGCAGGCCGGGCCAGTGGGTTTGGCCACCACATGGATGCCCTGTGCGGTAATTGGTTGCTGCTTGTTCATTTCTGGTTGTTCAAGGGTCATTCAGTTTTTGACCCCGATATCGAACGACTTTGATTCATGTCATTTTCATGTATGCGGTGAAGCTACCGGAACGGTTCATGCGCTTACTTGGGAAACAAAAATGTCAACTGCGCCCTGGCGCCCCATCCGTCCGGTCCGTTATCCGGCGATTCAGCCCAGTACTTCGCAGCCACGGTGAACTGGAGGATCTGTGGACCGATCTTGAACAGTTGAGATATCTGAGCGATTACCGGCACGGACCACGTTTCGTTTTTCCAGTCGTAGGTCGATTCCGTTACTATCCCGATGGTTGTCTTGGTTCTGGTAATGTAGCTTACAAACGGCTGAAGGAAGGTAGCGCTTATATCATCCCGGTCGTCATCACCGGCAACGGACCAGATATGGTTGGCCAAAAGTCCATAAGTCCAGGATCCTTGCTGTTTCAGCACAACTGCCGTTGGCCCTATCCCCCATTTCTCGCCTCCGAGAGTTTCATCGGATGCCGACGGCAGCAGTTCGACCGGCCCCACTCCCCAGATCCAGCCGCCCTTGGTCGGCGCTTTCGGTGAGAAGAATTGGCTGGCAACAATATCGCCAAGGCCCGATTCGTTCATTGCCTCGAGCGGAAAATCCTGCTGGTCAACCAGAGGAACAATGGTTCGGGTAATCACGTTCCATTCATCGGACAGCGAAAACGGCATAACCGGCTGAATATTCAGCCGGCTGACCGAAGCGTCATCGTTCAATCCGCCGTACGCATCGTAGTTATACTGTAGCGGTACACTGATCAGGCTGGCGATTGGATTTGCCAGCTTTTTCGCCAGTTCCGCCGCCTGGTCATCATCCTGGGCATTCGTTGAAGTGGCAACCATTAAACCGATGAATGCCATAACCACAACGCAAATGTGTTTTGTCATTTCTTCCTTCCAGCCAAATCTGTCTTGTTTTTTGCCGGATCTTGCCGACTGCACCGCATTCGATTTTCCCATTCATTGATTCCTCGAACAGGTTACCTTGGGTCCGGATTGCGTTCCGAATGGTAATTGCCTGGCATACGGTTTCTGCGTTTCAACAGTCCTTCGAAAAATACCGATTCCAAACAGAAAGTGAAATGGTCAATAATGGAATCGGATCGGAATCGATATCGACCTTTTGTCTCAATTCCGATCATCAACCAACTGATTACTGTCTCTGATCCTTCACCGCACTTCAACGATGACCTTGGGAATTCTCCCGGTAAACTTCGACTTGGCTTCCGAACCGATCGACTCAACCACCGGTGTAGCAAGATCAATTCCGATATCGGCGGTTTCATCCGCCGAGAAAATCATGGGTTGGGTGTGTTCGATGCGGCCCTCGGAATTCTTCCTGTCATTCACGAACAGGGTACCCATGCCGCCTTTCCCCAGTCCGCCACCGTCATAGGCAAAGTCAAAACGGATGATCGACCTGCCCGGTCTCAGCTTCTCCGTCGCCGCAACGGTAAAGCGCTGCAAACCCAGGAAATTGTAATCGTAGGCAGGCGTGCCATCTTTCACATAGAGCGCCCAGCCCCCGAAACGTCCGCCCTGTGCGATAATGATTCCGTGGGCCATTTTACCTTCCGGCACCTCGATTTCCGCGGTGATGGTCTTGGACTTGTTCTTGATGTTCAGAAACACGTTCTCGGTCATGCCGGTCATGCCTTCGGCCAGCGTGATTGAGGTGCGTCCCGCCATCAAATCGGGTCGGTTCACCAGCTCCGCATTGACGCGTTCAAAAACGCGGTCGTCAATTGGAAGGGCGTTGTTTTTCTCTGCCTCCTTCATAAACAAAGCCTGCAGTTCAGCCA
Source organism: uncultured Desulfobacterales bacterium (assembly GCA_964614125.1). Taxonomy (GTDB): domain Bacteria; phylum Desulfobacterota; class Desulfobacteria; order Desulfobacterales; family Desulfatirhabdiaceae; genus UBA4064. Next base: position 2,848 of record CAZTKB010000037.1, read on the forward strand.
GCTTCTGTGGGTTTTTAGACGTCAGATCGTTCACGAGGCTGAAGTCTGTACGGGTGTCGTAGAGTTCCCAGATGTCTTCAGTCAGTGCTCGCCTTGGCTTTGCTTCCCATGGAGCTCTGTGAATAGTGCGCGCGAACCAACCCTCGTGATACATCGCGCGGTTGCCGAACATTTCGAAATATTGGGAGGTATGCCGATCCGTTGCTTTGGCATCGTTAAAGCTGTAGATCATGCTCACGCCGTCCATGGGTCGCTGCTTCACGCCGTTGACCATCTTTGGCTCCGGCAGACCGGTGGCCTCCAAAATGGTCGGCGCGACGTCGATGACATGGTGGAATTGGGTACGCAATTCACCCTTGCTTTTGATGCCCCTGGGCCAGTAAACAGCCATGCCGACTTTGGTCCCGCCGGGATCTGAGGCCACCTGCTTGGTCCACTGGTAGGGCGTGTCAAGCGCCACAGCCCAGCCTGCCGCCATGTGCGGATAGGTTTCGGGCCCGCCCCATTTATCAATGAATGTCAGCATGTCCTCAACCTTTTCCTGTACGCCGTTAAAATAGGTCATTTCACTAAACATGCCATTGGCACCGCCCTCGGCGCTGGTGCCGTTGTCGCCGTAAACAAGGAAAACCAGCGTGTTATCTCCCTGACCCGTATCCTTCACCGCCTGGAGAAGCCGGCCGACCTCATGGTCAGTCATCTCCAGGAAAGCGGCAAATACTTCAAACTGGCGGGCGAACAGGCGTTTCTGGTCCGCCGACAGCGTGTCCCAATTCGGGATTGCATCCGGTTTCGGTGCAAGCTTCGTCCCTGCTGGAACAATGCCAAGCTTGATCTGTCTCGCCAGTGTCTCCTCGCGTATCTTGTCCCAGCCCTGGTCAAATTTGCCTTTCCAACGATCGATCCACACCTGGGGGACGTGGTGTGGCGCATGTACCGCACCAGGGGCGAAGTATATAAAAAAAGGCCTATCCGGGGTCAGCGCTTTCTGGTGCTTGACCCACGCGACAGACTGGTCGGTCATGTCTGTAAGGAAGTGATAATTCGGATCCTCGGGCAATTCAACCGGATGGGTGCCATCGTAGATGAATGGCGCCCAGTGATTGGTTTCACCGCCCAGAAATCCATAGAACTTGTCGAATCCCTGCCGTGTCGGCCAGCGATCGAAGGGACCCGAAACACTGGCCTCCCAGGCAGCGGTTTCGTGCCACTTGCCGAACGCGGCCGTGCTGTAACCGTTATGTCGCAACATCTCTGCAACCGGAGCTACATCGGTAGGGATCTGGCCGGTGTTGCCCGGAAACGCCGTACCGGTCTCGATAATTGCACCCATGTTGTTGACGTGGTGGTTCCGCCCGCTCTTGATTGCAGCGCGCGTCGGTGAGGAAACGGCAGTGGTGTGAAAGTTGTTGTAGATCAGCCCCTGACTGGCCAACCGATCAAAAGTGGGTGTCGAGAGGGGGCCTCCATACGTACTGGTTCCTGCAAAGCCAAGGTCGTCCAATAGCACGATGATCACGTTCGGAGCCCCTTCAGGTGCCTTGACCTCAAACCGATCGGGAGGCTTGGCGTTCCGGACATCCAGAACGTTACTTTGTGGAAATTTCGGTTCCGGAATCGGCAGGGTGGTACGGTCCGGTCCTGTCTGGGCTGTCGCTGTGGCAGCAACTGCCGCACTCAGTGCAATATTGAATAAACTGCTGGCGATAGTGTTATGCATGATCTGTCTCCATTCATTTTTTCATCTCTCTGTTTGCGGAGGATGATCTGAAAATCCGAATTACCACCAGATATAGCCGATGCCTATGCCGGCTATCAGTTGGGTGGAATCTCCCCGCTCCTCCACCAGTGGGCTGTCCCCAGGGTCACCGGTGATGACTGAGCCGCGGATGCCCGCGCTCATCACCCAGTTCTGACTCAGATACACGTTGGCCCCAACCACGGCATAATATTCATTCAAACCGCCGTCAGCAGTAAAGAAGGGCAGGCCGGAAGTTCCCACGTTTTCGGCATTGACACCAAAGTAGTGATTGGAATAATCGTCATCCTGGTACCAGGCTCCGGCGCTGATATTGAGATCAACCGGTTTGGCCACCGGGTACCAATAGCGGGCATTCAAATTGGCGCGGAAACCATCACTTTCGTCACCCACATCCTGTAAACATTTCACGCCCAAAATGAACCGCTTACGCTTTTCGCCCGGATCCGACCAGACAATGTCAAGAAAGGCACCTGCTTCTATTGTATCATCAATCTTTTCCATCCGGCTGACCCGTTCATCGTCAACATCGTCGTCGCGACCAAAGCGGTAGTTGAGCAGGGGACCGAAGCGGAACATCTCGTGATTGAGAATGTTGATGGAAAATTCGTTGGCAATCAACTGGACATAGCGTTTCTGCCCCTGGAAGGTATAGCGGAAAAATGGGGCGACACCGGCGGTGTAGTCATCGGAGCCGGCGTAATCCGGCATGATGCCTACACCGATTCCGACAATTGTCGGCATATTTTCGAAATCGAGTTCGATAAAACCGGCGGCCATGGCTGATGGGCCAGGGTAAAAACCAGTGAAGATGGCCAGTACTGCAGCCATGGCCAGCCTGTAAATGGTAATCGTTTTTCTCATGATGTTCTCCTCGAATTTTAGATCATTCTTCGGTTAATTTTCGAGATCAGCTTTCGTGCCTGAATATCCATCCGTTTTATTCCTGGTTATTATTCAGGCTTCTGAACAAGTTGCTTCTCGCTTTCTCAATCCAGTCGACCCCGGTCGACTCTGAAATCCTGTCAAACCGAATAGCCGGCTTCTTTGCCGCCATCTCCACCACCAAGAGGATTTTTAAGTAATCTTCCGAGCGAAGGTGGCCTTCCAAATCCTCGCCGGTTTGCCACAACTGATCAATCATGACGACATTCCGGTCATCCATTCCCTGGTATAAGGAACAACCGAGACATCCCCGAATCAACCGGGTTCTCTCCAGAACAGATGTCAGAATTCGTTGTGCCTCAGAACGCTTGTTTGGCGGGATAACCATTCTGATGGTCGCATGAATCATCCAGTCCCCTCTTTCCCATTGATTCCAGGTCTAAGACGGAAAAACAAATTTGTCCGAACCTATCCGACCCTGTGACGTTCCATATTCGGGCGGCCATATCAGGGGGCCATGGATTGGGGTGTCACTTCCCATCCCGCCTCGATGCCGCCAGGTAACATCTGTCCACGATCCTCACCGACCTCTGCCTCGATGAGCCGGTTGAGTTTGTCGTTCAAGGCAAGGATGAGTTCGCCATACTGCCCGTGGTTCAAGGCCAGGTTCTTCATCTCCAGGGGATCCGCCTGAACATCGAACAATTCGACATCATTGAGCCGGTAAATATCTTCCAGGGTTTTTGGCCGGTTGTGCTCTTTTGGCGAAAAATAGCGCGCGAATACATACCGGCCGTCGTATATCATCCGGATCGCACCCCGCTTGCTCATGTCCGGGACAATGCCGGCCTCTTTCAGCCGGTTCGGTTTCCCGCCCTTTTTGATATATGCGACAGCCTTGCGGAGAAAATCACCATCGAGGTAGGCGAACATGTTGTAGTTGAACAGCACACCATCACGCACCGCATGGATGCCGGCACCTTCCGGGTCGGCCAGCACACCGGAAAAATCTTTCCCCGGAAGCCCGTTGACGATATGTGCACATTTGTCCGGTGTCACGCCGGTCAGTGCAACCAGCGTCGGCGCAAGGTCAAGGTGCGAAGTAAGTGCATGACACTGTCGGCCACCCGGATAGGCAGGATGGACAACGATGAGCGGCACATGATTCTGTTCACGATACGACAAAGCACCCTTGGCATGTAACAGATGTGCGCCATCCATATCGCCGTGGTCCGAAGTCAGTATAATGATGGTACGTTCGGCCATTCCGGCAGCATCGATTTCGGCGAGGAGTGTGGCTATGTTACGGTCTGCATCGCGCAGGCAATTCAAATAGTAGTTGTGCCTCCGCCGCCAGCGAGGTTCCTCATTAGGGATCTCGCCTACCAGCGCATCGTGTGAATGCAGAAAATCACGGTGTGCAGCCGGACGCCCCTTTTCATCCAGTGCATGGACATGGTTTAAGGGGAGATCGAATTCCCATTGTGTAGCGTACAACGGATCCTTCGGCTCTCTCACCACATGGGTGAGGGCTTTCGGAGCCTGAAAGGGTGCGCCGGGTTCGTCGGTGTCGTAGAACATCACATCATGCGGGTTGACCAGATTCACAGCCAGAAACCACGGCTTCCCTTCCCGGGACAATTCGCGCCCTTTGCCGCGCAGCCAGCTGGCGGCCATTGCGGCAATCACGCCGTCATGGAGATAACCGCCCTGGTGGTGTGCAATGATGTCACCCACGCCGAGATAGTCGGAAAAGCCGTAGGCCTCCATCTCCTGGGTGAAAATCTTTGTCGGGGTTCCAAGCTGGTTGACGGTCTCGAATTCCTTGGTCAGATGCCACTTTCCCTTGTATGCGCTATAGTAACCGGCATCCCGCAGCATGTCGCCTACGGTACGGATTTCGGTTGACATGCTGCTGACCCAGGGGAAATTGACATTGTCAAACATTTTCGTGTGTTGAATGTGTCGACCGGTGTACAACACCGAGCGTGAGGAAGTGCACACACAGGAGTTGATCCGGTGATTCACCAAGGTTATGCCCTGTTTGGCCAGGCGGTCATGAGCGGGCAGTTGGAAGCCGGCTGGCAATTCGCCGGGCCGGAAAAACCGCTCCTGATCGGTAAGAATAAAGAGAATGTTGAAGGGGCCCGTGTTGTGGGTGTCGCCCTGTGGCGACGAACGAATCCCAGGCGAAGCGGATGACAACGTGGTGGATCCGTCCATGGCACCCAAACTCAATGCCGTCATGCCCAAGCCGGCAAGGCGCAGAAAATCACGCCGAGATACCGGGAGATGGGGACTTTCCTGTTCAGTCATGTTTCCCTCCTGGTGTGCGGGAACCTTCCGGTCGGCCATGTCTTAGAATTTTACCGTCACACCCGTAATAAACCCGTCGGTATCCACATCATATATGAAATTATCCTTGTCGAAATCATAGGACAGGTACCGGTATCCGGCTTTCAAGCCGATCCAATCCGTGATATTCCAATAGACAAGGGGTAAAGCTTCCCAGGTGAGGTTGGAATCTCCTGCTCCCACCAGCCCGGTACAGCTCACGCCGATTTGCTCGGTAAACGGGACAATGATACGAAGCCCGCCCAACGCATCGACCCACGTTTCGGATCGGCTTCTGCTGCCCAGCCTGGCCAAATTCAATTCGAGTTCCTGTTTGACGTAGCGACCGCCTGCCAGGATATCTAGATACACCCGGGTTCCGGTTCGATAGCCGACAAAGGCGCCCAGCATGTATCCGTCCAGATCGATTTCCTGGGTAAGGCCGGAAGCCGTGTTTTTCTCCGTTCCCAGCCCCAGATATTGCCCGTCTACCAGAAATATCCAGCGATTGTCCTTGCGGATTTCGATGGCCAGCGCAAAAGCGGATTCCATGTTATCCATAACGTCATCGAAATCCACATCGATGGGTACGGTTCCAAGCTTGTCTACTCCAACGTCACCATCCATGTTGATGGCCCATAAATACGGCGTGATGGATGTCTCCCACCCGCGTTTTTCGACTGCTGATGCGCTGGTGATGAAGCCTGCCAGTAAACAAACGGTCGTAAAGATCCATTTTTTCATGATTCCGACCTCCTGTGTTTGCCGATTGGTAATGGATTCAAAAAAAAGAATGAAGCGGGATGCCGGCGCCAAATACAACATATGCCACCCCTTCTCCGGAGGCTGTCAATACCACCTTCCCCGTGTCTTCCGAGATCGCAACCGTCCAGCCGAGGCCGTCACGAACATCCGCATAGCCATCCTCGGCTCCCTGAAGAATCAGCTTCCCGTCGATATGCTCCATCCTTTTGATGATAGATTCCGGTATTTCCGAATTGGATGGGAGGCGGCTGATTTTTTTAGATTCAAAGTCTATCCTGAAAAACTGAGGGAGGTTCGCCTCCTCTATGGTCATCGGGTAGCAATTGCCATCGTCCAGACACCCATTCACCCGCAAAATGGAAATCAGAATGGGTTTCGATCCATCATAGTCGCCGGCAAAAGCTCCTGATGGAATTCCCGAAGAAGCCAACACCAGAATTATCCATACATATCTAAACATGACACACTCCTTAACTTTTCTTATTTTACCGAATATCCCCGACCTTCCAGGCATGCCCGACGAGCCTGGTTGTACCTGTCCGTTTGACTGTTCAACCATTCCTGCTCCTGTTGCTGGGCAGCCTGCTGCTGTTGAGTCTTTTTGCTTTGACTTGCGGCGCCGGCCACGCCACCGACCGCTGCTCCGATAGCCGCACCTTTGCCCGCATTTCCTGACAGGGAACCGATGCCAAGGCCAACAAGTGCGCCACCGGCGGCTCCCTTGAGAGGCTTTCGACTATTGCTTGCCGGGGCCGGTGCAGCGGTAGCCTGGGTTTTGGTCGGATCGAAACCGGTTTGTTGAACGGCCCATTGGTGGCAAGAATATTCATCCTGTTTCTGCTGCTCCGGTGTTTGTCCTTTGGCCGGATACACAAACATGTCCGCACCGGCCTGTGCACCGAAGACAGCGATTAGAAAGAACACGGCCAACAGATAGGCCCTTATGAGTACCATCGGGGAATGAATACGAAAGGGTCTTTTTTTCATGCGCTTTCTCTCCTGTGATTCCATTCGAATGGGAAGAAATGATGAACCCAACGGAAAGGCTATTTTTTGCTTTTCCTGGCATGTTCCATAAACTGTACGATTCGATCGGACCAGAACCTGAAGGCCTGAGCAGCTGAGTCCCATTTTCCGAACCGATCCGAAAACGCAGCGATTTGCAGATCGGCTGCCATGGCAATTACTTCCTGCGTGATGGAATCCAGGGCCATCATTTCGATACCGGTCTGTCCGCTGCCGGTCCATCCGCCGGAAACCCCCTTTTTCAGGAGGCTGACACCCAATCCAACCGGTACGATAGAGGTGATGGTACTGACACCCGGGCTGCTCGGCTTGATATTTGTGATGGCAATGCGGATTCGGGCTACATCCGGGCCGGCTTCGGATACAATCGGATATTTGTCCTTGAAGGCTGCTACGATGCTTTTGTTGAATTCATCCGCCAGTTCCTTCATTTCCTGGGGGTCGATGCCCTTGGTATCGCTGTCCCGGGCCATGAAAAAAATCACACTGTCGACCATGAATTTGCTGTATTTTCCAAAATCTGTATCAGGCTTCAACCAACGGTGTTTGACCCCGCCTTCTGGGCCGGGTTGCAACCGGTTGTACACATCCGGGGATCCCAGAAACCCGGAATATGGAACTTCTTCCGCCGACACCTGAAAAGCGACCAAAAACATAACAGCTGCAATTGTCATCATAATCTTTTTCATGGGTTGCCCTCCTAACCGAGTGAGATGGAATACATAGGATATCGGTTTAATTTTTCACCTGGAATTCTTCACTTCCATGGTCGGTAATAAGGGGGAAGGATTCATAAAGCGCTACCCCTGAATTCCGAAATCATGATTTGAAAGACACCATCTTGGATATTGCGAAATTCATTCCAAAGGTGGAGGCGGTTTTAAAAAAAATAATTTTTAAGTATTTTCAAATAGTTTTGCGATCTAATATCGTCAGGCTCCAAGTGGAAAAACAGAAGTAATGACAACATCCCGCCTTTTTGACGATATATCGGCATTGGATTGGAAGTTTGGGTGGGATTTGGGCTAGTGAAAAATTTGGCGTGTGTCTACAGATCGCAGCCCTTTTCTTCTAACCGAATCACCTGTTTTGTCAGTGACTGTAACCATTTGCTGATTTTCAGTTGCTATGATTTCCATAGGGCATCCTGGCTTTGAATCTCGGCAAGAGTCGGTCCCCGAAGTTCCAGCTTGAAACAGCTTTTTTTCTGATTTGACAATTTGAATTATTTTGGGTTTTAAATCTCGGGTCGTGTCAAGGTGTTCCCATGCACATCGAACGGGTCCCCAACCGCAATTCACCGCCGCCAATCCTTATCCGGGAAGGATGGAGGGAAACCTCCAAAATCCGGAAAAGAACCATTTCGTCTGCCCCATCCCCAGGCACTTGAATCGGTATCCAGGTGGTCGGTTGGAAATAGAAAACGCCCGGCGAAAGAAGAGGAAGGCCGTTAAGAATCATTTCCATTCATCGGGTTTCAAATCCGGGAATGGCATAAAATCAGATTTGAATTGGTATTGAATTCAGGAAATTATAATCAGCGAAGAAGCGGAATCTGAGAGGATAATTCGTAATTCAGCGCCAACTGAATTTTGTTTTCGACCTGGAAATATCGCAATACTTTGGTCTTGGGTATCGCCTTGCTGAACTTGGGCATAAAATCCTTTTTCATCTGGGCCCGTTTTTCATCCATTTTCAGAGAATCCTGAATCAGCCTGTCAGCGGTGTCCTCAGACATTCCTTTGTAATTATTGGCAAAGTCTACGATCAATTTGGCCATTTCCTCATTGATTTTCTGAAGCTCCTTCTGGTAGCTGTCATAAACAGGCCAGAATGCCTTTGACTCGGAATCTGTCAATTCCATCACGCTTGCCACAAACAGTTTTTTGTCGGCACGGATTTTTTCCAGAAAAATCTGAAACGTGTCGTCTGAGGCAGGTCCGCAAAAGGCATTCCCGGCAAGAAAGAGTAAACTTACAGCTACTGACATGATCATGATCCGGCTTCTGGTTACCATTCGATCCTCCTTGAAAGTTCATTTCTTTTGTTAATGAAACATCGCGTCTGTTGAATTACGTTTTCGAGAAATCCGGCTTTCAGTAAATACGGGACTTTTGGAGAAATCAGCACACCCTGGCTCGGAAAACCGGTTCGAAAAAAACGGAATTTCATACCTGTTATTCCGATGTATTCGCTTTCTTTTTGGCTAGTTCTTCTTTTTGTTTATCTTCCTCGGCAATGATTCGTGTCAGGGCCGCGGCAGCGCCGGCTTTCAGAATATCGGTTGTGGTCTTGGCATCGGTTTCCATCCCCTGGGCTTGGGTATCGGTCGGCTTATCAAAGCCAGGCGGCAGTTCCACAATGACCCGGCGATGCGCGTAATGGATTCCCTTTTTGGCCAAACCTTCAGTAATACGCTTGAACGCTTCCCGCTGGATGACGAACTGTTTGCCGGGTTTTCCCATGAATTTGACCCGAATCGTCATGACCGAGTCAGCCACGGATTTGATTCCCTGGGATTTGATGGGTTGCATGATATCCGGTCCGAATTCCGGATCTGACTGCATGGCCTCTCCGACCTTCTTGATGATTTTGCGTACCTGGTCCACATTGGCATCATACGGTAATTCCAGGTTGAATTTGACCACGATACCGCCTCGCATATAATTGGTGACCGCTCCCAGTTTGCTGAACGGCACAATCTGCAGGGCTCCCCGGTGATGCCTGAGCATGATGTTTCGAAACGTGAAACCCTCCACGGTTCCGGAAACGCTGCCGGCCTGAATCCATTCACCCACTCGAAACGCATCGTCCACCAGATAAAAAATGCCCGACAAGACATCCGCAACCAACTTCTGTGCACCAAAACCGATCGCCAGTCCGACAACTCCGGCTCCGGCCATCAAGGGGCCGATATTCACTCCCATGCTGGACAGGACAATCAGAGTCACCATCACCGCCAGCACCGTTCCCAAAAATTTGCGAAACAAGGGCAACAGGGTAAAACTGCGATCCAGGATGATACCTTCCCCTTCCTCCATGTCTTCCTTCTTTTCCGATGGAGCGGGGGCCATCGAAGCCATTTTCCGCTGGATGTATCGGTTGATCTGTCCCCAGATCACGTGTGCCAGGATCAGGGTTATGAGAATGCGGAAGGATGCCTGTACGATGTGGTTCACAAAGGGAAGATCGATTCCCCATATATTCATCAGCCAAAAAACCAGGGTACACCCGATAACGATTCGGATTAGTCCCATGGCGATGGCCAGGTACCGCGTATCACCCTCCTTGGAAGCCTTGATCGTTCCCAACGTCTCCAAGACCAGCCATTTGCCGACTCTGACCAGTACCAGATATAACGGAAGAATCAGAAAACTGACGGCAAACGCCTGATCGGTTTTGGGACCATACATCATCAGGCGGCCTACACCCAAAAGCCAAACCAACACAACGTATCCCATGACCAGTATATGGCAACCGGATGCCATCTGATTTCGAAACCAGGAAATCTCGCCGTTTGGGCCTGACGCCGATTGCCGCAGATGGTCGGACATCATGGCTCGGCCGTTCCAGATAAATTTTGCTGTCATCACCAGAAAGGGGACAGAAAAAAACAGAACGACCAGAATGATCGCGTTGACAGGTGCCTGCAGTTTCAGAAGAAACAGGGCAAAAACATACAAGAGGACAAAATAACCTCCCAGCCGGATCAGATTCCCATGAAGATATGAAGCTGCGGTATCCGAAACCGATACCAGACGCAAACCGGCGGCATGGGGGGACCATACCAGCCGGGACAGAAGGGCTATCAAACGAATCAGGACCACTATCATCATAATGGCGATGAACACCAGTCGCCAGCCGGATTTCTGCGCGATTCCCGTCATGGCAAATAACAGCCCGCTGGCCAGGGTAAACACAACAATTCCCAGAAAATCCGGTAAAATTCGTAAACCGGCCGCCAGGAAACGCTGCCAGCCAAGCATTGCCGGGGCCGAATCCAAACGCTGCCTCATCGCAGCACTGAATCGCCTGAATAGGTACTCCACACCAAATGCCAGAATGATGACCGTCGCCAAAATCAGAATGATCCAATACGGGCCGGCGACTCCTGATTCTTCTGAAACACGTTTTGCAGCAAGGGATATATCCGGGAGAAATTGTGGCAGGTATGCCCCCAATTCCGTGATTCGCCGGTGAAAGAGGGCCGAGAATGATTCCAGGAAAAAAAACCCGCCGGAATTTATGGATATTTCGGGTGATGAGTCGGCGTGCGGCAGGTTTTTTTCCAGTTGCTGGATCAGAATCTGTCTCACCTGTTCATCGCTTAAACGGGAAAGCACCTGATTGATGTCTTCTCGGGTTTTCGGACTTATGGTGTTGATGGGCGGGCCGTCCACAACGGCTTTTTCTTTTCCGATAGCTCCGCTGGAAAAACCAATAAGGACAAGCAGGATCCAGAGCAACCGGCGGCCGATCCTGCCAATTGCATAGAATCGTTTATCAAATCCATTCGGATATCGCATCTGTTTTTCCAATTTAAATCGGTGATCTCGTGTTTGATGCAAGCCCAAAGATATCCGATCCAACCAAATCTTGATATCTGTCGAGAACAGCACCAAGGCCAAGTCAACGTGTTGGGAAATTCTACTATCTTGATAGCGAAATCCATGCCATAAAGGAAAACCGACACAAAATGGAGATATCTTGGGATGTTACTGAAATGGATTGTGGGACTGGGAAGTGACGGGAAAAATGTTTATGCCGATATGAAGTCATAATTGACAATATATCGGCAGGAATATCTATGGAATAACCGCGACCAAAATCTGTGCCGTTCGATCATGATCCCCGGCCGAACCACAGCCATTCAAAGTTAGGCTTGAGAATAAACAGCCATTCTCCTTGGATCCACCCACCCCTCAACCCGGGCGACAGGGTATTTCCCCGGGGCGGCATCGAAGGCTTGAGGAATTTACCGAAACTGCCATCCTCGTCGACTTGCATCAGCCGGGCGGGTTTTCTGTTAACGGCTTGTCTTTACGGCACCATGTCCGTGCTCACTTCCTGTATCTCGATTTCAATGTAAGCATACTCGCCGCTCGACGGGGCGTATCGGCCCTCACCGCGGGTAGCGAGCCGGTAGGGCCCGAAGGTCCGGTAATCGCGAATCGGCGTGGACCATCGTTGCAAAAGCATTGTTTTTCCATCCTCCGCGAGAGCCGGGCGGTCGTCGGACCAGAAGTCAACGAGGGCACCGGTATCATCGAAGATCAACACGGCATGGATGGTGTGAGGGCCGTTCGTATAGGCTGCCTCCACGCTGCGCGCGTCTAACTCGCGCCAGCGGATCGAGGGGTCCAGGAGGCTTCCCGGAGCGAAAATACACATGTCGTTGAAGATTGTGACCGTCTCGGTCCGCGTCATGGCTGTTCCGCCAAGAACAACGACAGGCACCAGCGATAGCAGACGGATCCGCATGCTCGCATCATTCTCGCCGTAGACGTGCAGGCCGTCGACCGACAGCCCGCCGCGGGTCGCTTCCATCCAAAAATAACGGCGGGGAGGGTCGTAAAAATTATGTTGTTCGGCCACAAAGGGCATCCAAGGAGCCGTGGCCGAGTTGCGTATCCGTCCGGTCAGGCGCGCGCGGAACCCTAGGACGCGGGGTGTACCGATCACACCGGCGAAGCGCAGGTAGCGTTGGACCAGGGGCGGCAGACCGGCGAGGTCGGTTTCGGTGATGACTTGGGGAGGGGTGCCTGCCGCAGCCTGGGCCAGCCCGATGCCAACCAGCCGCTCGTACTCGGCACGCAGGCCGAAAGGACCCCAGGCAAAGGCAGCATAGATCACGGATACGAGAAGGATGACATTGGCTATCGTGCCGAAACGCGCATCACCCCACGAGGCTACTATGGCGGTCTGCGAGGCCGCAAGCCCAAGAGCCCCGACCAGCCAGAACCAGCGGGGCGCGGTGAAGAGTGCCACAACGGCAGCAATCAAAAGTATTGCGGCAGCGAGCCAGAGTACGCCCATCGGCCGGGAAATCGGGATCTCCAACTGCTCCAGCGACGCGAGGCCGAAGGCCTTGGCAAAACCCAGGATGTGGATGGCGGCATGCAGCGTGAGCAGCAGGGAAAAAGCGATACGCATGGGCAGTCCTCGGCACTTTTCAATTATGCCTCTGTTGGCTGTCGACATCGGCCGTATGTGAATTTTTTTCTTTTTTCTCAGTTTACTGGAGATGGAAACGGTAGTCGGCTATTCTTCTTCCTGAAGCTTCGATATTGCATCGATACGCTTGAGAATGATCGGCAATCTGGATTGACTGGCTTTATCCGGAGGCAGGTGACCAGGCAAAGCGTCGGTAAAATGCCTGTTTTTCAATAGTTCTGAGAGTGCATCGGACAGGTATGATCTTACATCGTCAGCCACCTGCTCAATTTCATCGATGATCTCCGGTCTTCCATCCAAAATGGTTACGATATCCTCCATATCCTTGCTCAAAAGAAAATCCTGGTTACCCCGCCCTTTGAAGGCATCGAATTTAGTGGCCAAAAAGTATGGGGCCGGTAATACCCGAATCAGTTTGCCGGAAGGCAGTGTTACGGAGATTGCGGCGGAGTAGGCGGCTGCATACCATTGATTCCCAAATCCAAGGATGTCCGAATGCGTCGGCATGACATCCAAAATGGTCTCACCGCATCGCCACCGGCATATGAGTGCGTCAGGACTCAGGTCTTCAGAAAAATTATGCCTTCTGAGTTTTTCAGACAACCTGTGATAATCCAACAAAGAGGTTGCTTCTACGATGACGTCAACATCATAGGTTACGCGGGGAGGCGGTGTGGCCGGATCGGCAAGGAGCAAGCAGGTAGCGCAGCCTCCCAAAAAAACCATTTCATCGGCCAGCGAACCCAGTTTTTGAATGGCCGATTCGAGGATTTTGATATTGGGATGGTCTTTTTTATAACCATTGCCTGAATCGCATCTTTAATTCTTTTATCGCCAACTCCCGCTCTCTGGCTCTACCGCCTCGAATAGCATCCACGATCACCAGATATTCATAAAGGATCGCATCTTTCCGTGCTGCTTTGGGTACGGATTTATATAGTGGCGAGAATGCCTGCCCACGTTCAGAACCTTCCGGATCCGGCCAAACAGGCACGGGTTCATCCGGCATAACAATTTTCCCGAGCAAGGGCTTTGCCGCAAAAGCGGTGGGCATTCCGCGCGTCAGCTCACCTCTGTCCGGAACGAATACGTACTGGATGCCATGAACAAGAAATTCTTCAAGCCTGCTGATATTGGGTTTGATTTGGGACTCACCCTGATTTGCCAACCCAGCTTTGATAGAGCGCTTTACAGCGGCATGCACTTCGGATGGACTCATGCCCAAATCAACAGCCAAGGTATTGTAAGCCCACTCATGTGGGTAAATTGAAATCAATTTGATTAACACAAAAACATCTTGGGGCTTGAGAATCATCAGTCATTCTCCTTTCTCGATTCGCGAATAGAGAATAAGCTGAAAGCCAATGTTTGTCAATACGGCCCCATCACATCACACAGAGAATCCACCCATCCCTCAACCCGCGCGACAGGGTATTCCCACGGAGCGGCATCGAAGGCTTGAGGAATTTACCGAAACTGCCACCCTCGTCGACTTGCATCAGCCGGCCGAGTTTTCTATCCACGGCTTGTCTTTACGGCACCATGTCCGTGCTCAGGGAGATGCAGGACCCCCTCCGGAATTGGGAGGTCATTCTGTGATCAATGTTCTAAAAAATTAGCTTGCTTTTTAGGGTTGTAATGATTTTTCTCACCAAAAGCCGATTTATAGCTCTTTATTCCGTCAAGCAACTGTTTTTCCAGTTTGTTCGAATGGAGGCCGATCTTTTCGAAAAAAGAATTGGCTACTGGAATCGA
>CAZTKB010000038.1:0-17460 GCA_964614125.1 uncultured Desulfobacterales bacterium
CAGGACCTCCAATTTTTCCCTCCCCACTGGTGGGGGAGGGTCAGGGTGGGGGGGATAATAGCGGTAAAGCCCCCCTCCGTGAATGCGGATGTTCAGCCCACCGTCCCGGGGCGACCCATCCTCAAACAGCTTTTTCATGCCCAGCTATCGCCTTGCAGGACCATCGGAAAACATGTATTTTTGAAAGCGGAACCGGTGGCTCGGTTATATCATTGGAAAATGGAATGCCGCGGCCTGAAAACCGGTTGAAAGGAGGAGGGTATGGCAGTAGGTTGGGCGCGCGACGGAGCTGTACAGGAACAGATGGACGCCGATGTCGATGATGCGGTCAAACGGGTTCGAAGTCAACTTCCGTTAGGGGAGAGTTTGACACATTGCGTGGATTGTGACAAACCCATACCCGAGGCCCGGCGAAGAGCGCTTCCCGGGGTGCGCCGGTGCGTGGATTGCCAGGAACGGTTGGAATCCCGGCATATTGGTACCTCCGGATACAACCGGCGTGGCAGTAAAGGCAGCCAGATGAAATAACCGCAGGCGAATCGGTCGTTGCAGGAGGTTTGACATGCGTGTTTTGCTGATTTCAGCCAATACGGAAACGCTCAATATGCCGACCATGGCCATGGGATTGGGAGGCGTGGCGGCTGCCGTTCGTGCAGCCGGCCATGAGGTGAAATTTCTGGACTTGATGGGTCACGCCGATGTGGTGCCTCTCGTGTCGAAGGTGGTCACGGAATTCGATCCTCAGATCATTGGTATATCGATTCGGAATATTGACGATCAGAAACGACAGGGAACCCAGTTCCTGCTGGATGGAGCTGCTCCGGTGGTGACCGCCTGCCGCCGGGTCAGCCGGGCTCCGGTGGTGCTTGGCGGAGCTGGTTACAGCCTGTTTCCATCGGCAGCCCTGGATTATCTGGGGGCTGACATGGGGATTCAGGGGGAAGGAGAGACGGCTTTCTGCCGACTGCTGGAGGAAATTTCCCTTGACCGGCCGAATTTTCTCACGGTTCCGGGACTTTATCGACGAGGAGAACCGCCTCCGGGCACGAGAACATTTGAAACTGATCTGGATTTGCTGCCTTTTCCGGGACCGGATCTTTTCGATCCCAGCCAGGCCAATAATCCGGCCTGTTATCTTCCCATACAGACACGGCGGGGATGTCCACTGGGGTGCAGTTACTGTTCGACGGCCACGATCGAGGGCCGCCGTATCCGGCGCCGGTCTCCGGAAATGGTGGCCGCCGCTCTTCGCGTTTGGAGAGAGGCGGGATTCCATAGGATTTTCTTCGTGGACAACACCTTCAACCTACCGCCCGCCTATGCCAAGGACCTTTGCCGACATATTCGAAACCTCGATCTCGACCTGCAATGGAGGGCGATTCTCTATCCGGGTTATGTGGATCCGTCCCTGGTGGAAGAGATGGCCCGAGCGGGATGCCGGGAGGTAAGTCTTGGATTTGAAAGCGGATCTGCTGCAATTTTGACGGAATACGGCAAGCATTTCGGTCCGGATGAAATTCGGCGCACAACCCGGCTTCTGAAAAAAGCCGAAATTCGGGCCATGGGATTTCTGATGCTTGGCGGACCGGGGGAAACCCGGGAAACTGCCCTCGAAAGTCTTCAGTTTGCCGAATCCCTCTCTTTGGAATCGATGCGTTTGACCGTCGGTGTTCGCATTTATCCCGGCACCCCATTGGCACGAAGAGCGGTAGCGGAGGGAATCATTGATGTCGGGGATAATCTGCTTCAGCCCCGATTCTATTTAACTCCCGGTATGGAGAAATGGTTGCCCGAAATCGTGTCCAAATGGTGCGTAGGCCGGCCGATGTGGTTTTGCTGATCAAGATGTGAACGGCCGTTTGTCAACACGCGAGGAGCAAGGATATGGACAGAAAGCTGTTTACGACGATAACCATCCGGGACGTGGAATTTCGAAACCGGATTTTCGTGTCCCCGATGTGCCAGTATTCCTGCACGGATGGCATGCCCAACGATTGGCACCTGGTTCACCTGGGAAGTCGGGCGGTGGGAGGGGCCGGTCTGGTGATGGCCGAGGCCACCGCAATATCTCCGGAAGGGCGTATTTCCCCGCAGGACGCGGGACTATGGAATTCGGACCAAGCCGCTGGATTTCGGCGGATTTCGGAATTCATCCGGGGGCAGGGTGCTGTTCCGGGAATCCAGTTGGCGCATGCCGGCCGGAAGGCTTCCACCGACGTCCCGTGGCGCGGAGGAAATCCCCTCCCGGAGGGGGATACCGGTTGGCGTACACTGGCGCCGAGCCCCATTCCGTTTGCGACGGGATATTCGGAGCCGAGGGAACTCACGGAAACCGATATCCGGAACCTGGTCGAAAGCTTTGCCGAGGCGGCAAAACGAGCTTATTCCGCTTCCTTCGATGTTGTTGAGATCCATATGGCCCACGGATACCTGCTGCACGAGTTTTTGTCTCCGCTCAGCAACCGGCGGACAGATGCGTACGGTGGGGATATCGAAGGCCGGATCCGGTTCCCTCTTTTGGTCGCGGAAGCCGTGAGAGAGGTATGGCCGGATTCATTGCCGGTTTTTGTACGGATCTCGGCGACGGATTGGAAGGAGGGCGGATGGGATCCGGATCAGTCCGTCTACCTGTGCCGCAAACTGAAAGCGTTGGGCATCGATCTGATCGATACTTCCAGCGGCGGGTTGGTCGCGGATGCGCTGATTCCGGCTTCCTCCGGGTTCCAGGTACCGTTTTCCGCCAAAATTCGACAGGAAACCGGAATGCTGACGGGGACGGTCGGGTTGATCACCTCTTTCGAACAGGCCGAGCAGATACTGGTATGCGGACAGGCGGATGCCGTCTTTCTGGGGAGGGAGATGCTGCGCGATCCATATTGGCCGCTTCGGGCTGCCAAGGCGCTGAATGTCGAATTCCCGTGTCCGGTGCAATATGAACGGGCTTGGTGATGAACAGCCAATAGCGAACCACCCAGCCTAGCCCTCGGCGTTGTCCGATCCGGCGTGCCTTGTAGAAGGTCTTTGACATGGTCCAAAAAAACATTGACTTTTTCCGGTGACGGCGATATCCAATGACCAGACAGAAAAGTGGCCCCTTTGGGCCTTGATAGGGAAGACGGTGCAAATCCGTCACGGACCCGCCGCCGTAACCGGGGATGAAAACCGCAACGATGTCACTGTCCAACCGGATGGGAAGACGCGGTGAGTAAGGTGAACCGGAAGTCGGAAGACCTGCTTTTTCTGTGAAGTTTCGGCCGCCCCTCGCGGAAAAGGGGGTGACGCGTGTAGTTGTGGGATAAAAACGGAATCCCCGAACCCTTTGATGGGTTCGGGGATTTTTTTTTGGCCTTCAGGTGGATTTCAGGAGGGAGACGATGGCATTTGGGCATGGCGGGAACGTTCGCAGTCTGGCGATCCGGGCGGGATGCGAGATCGGAGAGCTTCTGGATTTCAGCGCCAACATCAATCCGTTGGGGCCGCCGGAAGGACTGCGGCGGGTGATCGCCAGCCATCTTAATCGGGTCGTGCACTATCCGGATCCTTGCTGCATGGCGCTGCGGGAGGCGATCGCCTCGGAATTGCCGGTTTCGACAGACCAGGTGGTCTGCGGCAACGGCTCCACCGAGATCCTGTATGCCCTCCCCCGCGCTTTGTCCGTGAGCCGTGCGGTGATTCCGGTTCCCTCTTACATCGATTATGCCGTTTCGGCCCGCAAAGCGGGCCTGGAAGTCCAAACCGTGGTTCTGAATCCGGAAACCGGTTTTGTGATCGACTGGAAACGCGTGGAACGGGAGTTGTCCGGCAACGAGATGGTGATCACGGGTCAGCCGGCCAATCCGTCTGGTGCCATGTTCGACCCGGCAGGGCTCGCGGAACTTGCGGACCGCCATCCATCCACCTGGTTCGTGGTCGACGAGGCCTTTGCGGATTTTGTGGAGGGGTATCGGAGCACCATTTCCCTGGAACGGCCCAACATCGTCGTGATGCGATCCATGACCAAATTCTATGCCATTCCCGGGTTGCGTCTGGGGCATGCGTTGGCGCCCGAGCCGGTTGCCGCACGAATCGCCGGATGCCTGCCGCCCTGGTCCGTAGGAAGCCTGGCCCAGGCCGCGGGTGTCGCATGCCTGTTGGATCATGCTTATGCCGACAGAACCCGAAAGGAAACCGTGCGTCTCCGGGAACAACTCCGGCAAGGTCTCATGGATGCGGCACCGGTGGAGGTGTTCCCCTCGCCTGCCAATTATCTGCTGGCCCGACTGACCTCGACCCGATACACCGCTGCCGAATTGGCTGAACAGATGCTGGCCAGGCGAATCGCGATCCGGGTGTGCGACAACTACGAGGGATTAACGGATCGGTATTTCCGGGTCGCGGTGCGGACGGAAACGGAGAACGAAAGGCTGTTGGAGACTTTTCGGGAAATTTTTGTATCGGATGTTCCTTCCCGGCCCCAATGGTACCGTCAACATCCCCGAACGCCGGCCATCATGTTCCAGGGGACCTCTTCCAATGCCGGGAAAAGTGTTCTGACAGCCGCTTTCTGCCGGATCCTGCTGCAGGATGGGTTTCGTGTGGCCCCCTTCAAGGCCCAGAACATGTCCCTGAATTCCTTTGTGACAAGGAACGGCGGTGAGATGGGGCGTGCCCAGGTGGTGCAGGCCCAGGCCTGCCGGATGGATCCGGATGTCCGAATGAACCCGGTGCTGCTGAAACCCAATTCCGATACCGGCGCCCAGGTCATTGTAATGGGAAAGCCGGTCGGCAACATGGATGTGGATGCCTATATCCGATACAAACCAACCGCTTTCGAAATGGTTCGGCAGGCGTATGCCTCTCTGGCCTCCACCGTGGATGCGGTGGTGATCGAAGGCGCGGGCAGCCCGGCCGAGGTGAACCTGAAACATCACGATATCGTGAACATGGCGATGGCTGCCCATGCCCGCGCACCCGTTCTTTTGGTTGGAGATATTGACCGCGGCGGAGTGTTCGCCTCGTTTGTGGGTACCATGGAAGTTCTGTCGGAAACGGAACGGTCCCGGATCGCGGGATTTGTCATCAATCGGTTCCGGGGCAACCGGAATCTGCTGGCGGATGCCATCCGGTTTCTGGAAGAGCATTCCGGCCTGCCGACCTGGGGCGTGATTCCGTATATCCCGGATGCCGGAATACCGGAAGAGGATTCCGTCAGTTTCAAAATGCCCCGGAAAGATACCGCCGAACCCGGGCCGGACCAGGTCGAGATGATTGTTATCGATCTGCCGCACATATCCAATTTCACGGATTTCGATCCCCTGAGACTCGAGCCGGACGTGTGTCTGCGGGTTGTCAATCGATTGGACCAACTGACCGTCGCCGACCGTCTTCCGGATGCCGTCATTTTGCCTGGCAGCAAGAACGTTCCCGGCGACCTGCGGCATCTTCGGGAAAGCGGAATGGCGGAGGCGATCGACCGACTGGCCCGCCAGAGGGTGTCCCTCATCGGAATCTGCGGCGGACTCCAGATGCTGGGCCGGAAAATCGAGGATCCCCACCGGCTCGAATCGGACGGCACCCCCCGACAAGGGTTGGGGCTCTTGGCCGTTGACACGGTACTGGAAGCGGGAAAGACCCTGAAGCTGGTTTCCGCGCGCCACCTGGAATCGGGATGCGTTCTGCAAGGATATGAGATCCATCATGGGGCCACCCACGGAACGGATGCTGTTCCGGCGATGGTCCGGGAAGACGGGGCGGTCATCGGCTTTGTTTCGGAAAACGGTCGGATTTTCGGGTCGTATCTGCACGGATTGTTTGATGACGACCGGTTCCGAAGATGGACAATCGATCGGTTGCGGGCCCAAAAAGGGCTTTCGACGGACGGGTCGATTCGTGTGACCTATGACATTCACGGTGCCTTGGATCGCCTGGCGGACATCGTTCGGGCCAACCTGGATGTGAACGCGATATACCGGAAGATGGGCTTGCGATGAAATCCCTCCCGGTATCCGAACCTTCGGAAACAATCCGGCAACTCCGTCATTCGGGTCGTCGGATTCTGTTCACCGGCGGCGGCAAGGGAAAAACCACGGCGGCCCTGGGAATGGTGCTCCGGGCGGCAGGTCACGGCCGGCGCTGCCTGGTGATCCAGTTCATCAAGTCGGACCGATTCACCGGCGAGTACCACGCACTTGCCTATTTTCCCAGCGTGGAAATCCGCCGGTCCGGAAAGGGATTTGTTCCACCGGCAGAAGACGCCCGGTTTGCTTCCCATTGCCGGGCCGCCGCCGCCGGACTGCAGTCGGCGGCCCGGGATATGGCCTCCGGGGCATGGGATGTGGTGGTGCTGGATGAGATTGCCAATGCCGTGTACCGGGGCCTTCTGGAAGAACGGGACGTTATTGAGGCCATTGAAAGCGCCGATACCCGGACGGTGATTGTTCTGACCGGCCGGTATGCCACGCCGGGTCTGATCGAAATCGCGGATACGGTCACCGAGATGCGGCCGGTGAAGCACGGCCTGCAATGCGGTTTTCCAGCCCAGGCCGGGGTGGAGTTCTGATATGACACGACCTATCCCCCGGATTCTGGTGGCGGCTGTCCGAAGCGGCAGCGGAAAGACGACCTTGGCGCTGGGGCTGGTGGCCGCATTGAAAAACCGCGGATACCGGGTCCAGACCTTCAAGACCGGCCCGGATTACCTGGATCCGAGTTGGCTGGCGGCCGCCTCCGGAAGAACCTGCTACAACCTGGATGGCTGGATGTCCGGACGGGAATACGTGGAAAAGCTGTTCGAACGGACCACCCGGGATGCGGATATCGCGGTGATTGAAGGCGCCATGGGTTTGTTTGACGGCGCCGGGGATGCCGGAGCTCCCGGCAGTTCGGCCCAAATCGCCGAGTGGCTGGCCTCTCCGGTGGTCCTGGTGGTCGATGCGCATGGAATGGGCCAGAGCATTTCCCCCTTGGTCGCCGGGTTTGCCGGCTACCGCAAGGAGGTGAAGATCCGGGGCGTCATTGCCAATCGGTGCGGTTCGGCCAGGCATCGGATGATCCTTTCGGAATCTCTGACGTCAGCGAGTCTGCCGCCCCTGATTGGTGCGGTCCCCCGCGACGGGTTTCCAGGTCTGCCGAGCCGGCATTTGGGGTTGGTGACCGCCGATCCGTCGGAGACCAGCCGACGCACGATTCAAGGTGAATTCGCCCCAAGTGCTGAGGCTCATGTCGATCTGAATGCAATTATGCAGATCGCCCGTCGTGCACCAGCTTTGGGTATTCCCGCGCCGGGTTGTTCCCCTTCGGCTTCCCTGCCCGGGGATGGTATCCGAATCGCGGTGGCTCGGGACGAGGCGTTCCATTTTTATTATCCGGATCTCTTCGATGAACTGGAACGGCGAAACTGCGAGATGATCGGATTTTCTCCGCTTCGGGACAGTTTTCTTCCCCCAGATACCGACGCCGTCTACCTGGGGGGCGGCTATCCCGAGGAATTCGCCGCAAAACTGTCTGACAACACGAAAATGCGAGAGGAGATCCGGCAGTTTGCGGCCTCCGGCCGTCTTGTGTATGCGGAATGCGGCGGGTTGATGTACCTGTCGCAGGCGATCACGTTGAAAAACGGGGAAAGGTTTCCGATGACAGGTATCCTGCCGTCGAAAACCCGGATGACGGGGTGCCGGAAGCGGTTGGGATATGTGGAGGTCGAACTGAAACAACCTTCCTTGTGGGGAAACACCGGAGACCGGCTGCGAGGCCATGAATTTCATTATTCCGAGTTGGTCTCCTCCCCGGTGTCCCGGGAAGGATGGTCGGCCGCCTACCAACTGAAAGCGCAAAGCGGCATGGATGAAACTTCGGAAGGTTTCTGCCATCCGTCCGGCCGGGTGTTGGCCAGTTATGTTCACCTGCACCTGGCGGGGCGCCCCGCGTCCCTGGATTGGTTTTGCACGGAATGTGTCCGTGCCCGGAAAACAAGACTGCCATAACCATGGAAAGGATGGAGGAAAGATGAATCGACAGGCGCTGATCCACCAACTGCCGCCACACTCTCTGAACGGAGGGAATATCGAAGCGGCGTCCTTTGCAACCATTGACCGGGAGATTCCGGATCACCTGTTTTCTTCGGAACAATGGGAAATTGTCCGCCGGATGATTCACACGACCGGAGATTTTTCCATCCGTAATTCCGTTCGGTTTTCCGCGGAAGCCCTCCCATCCGGGATCGAGGCCTTGCAGGCCGGACGCCCGCTGGTTGTCGACTCCCGGATGATCCAATCCGGCCTTTCCCTGGCCCGGCTTCGAAGTGTTCGAGCATCCTATGCCGCATCCGATATTCATTGCTTCGTATCGGATGAGGATGTCATGCGGCAGGCGGCCGATCAGGACATCACCCGGTCGGTTCTCGCCGTTCGGAAGGCGAAACGGATCCTGGACAACGGGATCGTGGTCTTCGGCAATTCTCCGACCGGCCTGCTGGAATTGAACCGCCTGATGATCGAGGAGGGGATCACTCCGGCGCTGGTGGTGGCGGTTCCGGTCGGATTTGTGCATGTTCAGGAAAGCAAGAACGAGTTGCTGCAACTGGAGGTCCCCTCCATTGTCCTGGACGGCCGCCGGGGCGGAAGCCCGATTGCCGTCAGCATCATCCATGCCTTGTGCAGCCTGGCTAAAGCCGAAAAAAACCGGTTGGCCAGCCATGGATCTCCAGCGAACGGGTTTGACGCGATCATTATTCTGGGCCACGGCAGCCGGGTGCCGGGTGCCGACCGGTCCATGCAGAAACTGGCCGAAGCGTTACGGGAAAAAGGGAAGTACAGGAATGTGGAAACCTGCAGCATGTCCAGACTGGGGCCGCATTTTGAGGATGTATTCGAACGCTGTGTTCTAAATGGTGCCCGCCATATTTTACTGTTGCCGTATTTTCTGAATGACGGGCTGCACATTCTGTTGGACATTCCATCCCGCATGCAGGAAGCCGTGCGCCGGTATCCGGAGGTTCGACTCGTTTTCGGAAAAAATCTCGGGTTTAATCCCCTGTTGGTGCAACTGGTGGAAGAACGCATCCAGGAGTCCATGCTTCTGGGTGATGTGCGGGACCTTCCGCTGCCGGAAGAGAATGACTATCCGATCCCGCATGGCCAGTACGAATTCGTTCCCATGACGCCGGAGGAAGCGGCGCGATGGCGCGCCGCCCGGCAGTCTGTAATCCCATCGTAAACCTGGAGGAAAGCCATGCATATCATGGAAGGATATCTGCCTGTGAAACATGCCGCCGCCTGGACCCTGGCAAGCGCCCCGGTGGTGGCCTACGGGGTATACCGGCTGGGCCGGAAAATCCGGCAGGCCCCGCAATCCCGGCTGCTGTTGGGGGCCGGCGGCGGGTTTTGTTTTGTCTTGTCCGCGCTCAAACTGCCGTCTGTGACCGGCAGTTGCTCCCATCCGACCGGCATTGGCCTGGGAGCTGTTCTTTTCGGGCCGTGGATCATGACCGTGATGGGATCCATCGTTTTGTTGTTTCAGGCGCTGCTGTTGGCCCACGGAGGGCTGACGACGCTGGGAGCCAATATCTTTTCGATGGCGATTGTCGGATCGTTCACTGCCTGGGGAGTTTTCAAATTGGGGAGGATTTTGGGAATCCCCTTTTCCGGTTCCGTGTTTCTGGCCGCGGCGCTAGGCAATATGGCAACCTACATGACCACATCCCTCCAACTTGCCTGGGCGTTTCCGGATGCCACAACCGGTTTTGCCGGAGCGTTGGTCAAATTCGGGGCGATTTTCGCAATCACCCAGATACCCCTGGCCGTAACCGAGGGCCTCTTGAGCGTTTTGGTGATGAATCTGTTGCGGGGAAGCGCATCCGAGGCGATGCGGGAATCCGGGCTGCCGGCGGGGGAGGTGGTCTCATGAAAAGGAATATCGGGTTGTTGCTGGCTATCCTGGTCATTACGGTGGTCCCGTTTATTCTGTCGCATGATATTCCGGAAGGGGAGGAAGCCTTTTCCGGGGCGGACGGCCAAATCGAGCGTGTTGTTTCCCAGATCCGGTCGGATTATGAACCCTGGTTTCAGCCGTTGTGGGAACCGCCGGGTGCCGAGATCGAAAGCCTGTTGTTCGGCGTCCAGGCAGCTTTCGGTGCCGGTTTGCTTGGATATTGCCTGGGATTTTATCGGGCCAGGAGGGGATCGGCCGGAGGAGATTCGAAATGATGCAGGCCCTGGATACCTGGGCACACCTGAATCGCTGGCATCTCCGGGTCTGGGAAAACATGTTTCTGGCCGGAGGGTTGCTGACGCTGGCCATGATTCTGCCTCCGGTTCCCGGCGCTGCTCTCGTTCTGGTGGTATCCCTGGCAGCCGCGACGGTCGGAGCCGGAGTTCCGTTACGGGTGATGGTCCGTACCATGTGTATTCCACTGCTGTTTCTGACTGTCGGCAGCCTTCCGCTTTTGGTGACAATTCAGGCTGTTCCCGAATCCGGATGGAGTATCGGGTGGTCGCCGGAAGGGTTGTCTATTGCGGCCGAGACTGCCCTTCGGGCGTTGGGTGCCTGTTCTTCCTTACTGTTTCTGGCAGGGACCACACCCGTGAGTTCCCAGATCGCCGTGTTCCGGCGTCTGTATGTTCCGGAAACTTTGCTGGATGTGATGTCCCTGACGTATCGCCTGCTGTTTCTGTTTGATTCCCTGCTGACCCGGATGGTCATCGCACAGGACGGCAGGCTGGGCTATCGGAACACACGGATTGGATGCCAAACGGCGGCGTTGGCGGTATCCGCTTTACTGGTACGGACCTTGGCCCGGGCACAGTCCATGGAACGGGGACTGGCGGCCCGCGGGTACGATGGAAGGCTTCGTGTTCTGGATACCGTGGCAAAGCCGTCTTTTCGGCGATTGGGGGCGTGTTCCCTGGTGCTGGGTTCTGTTTTTGCCGCCGGGTTTGTGTGGACACGGGTGGCGCATGGCTGACGCGGTTTTGGAAACCCGGGATCTTCAATTTGCGTATCCTGGTTCTGAAGAGTTGGCTCGGCGGTGTCCCGGGCACCGTCCGGCGGCTGTCGACGGGATCCATATGCGGGTGGTTCCAGGTGGTAGATTGGCCATTCTGGGTGCGAACGGTTCGGGCAAGAGTACGCTCCTGCTGCTGTTGAACGGGACTCTCCGCCCCAACGGCGGGACGGTCTATCTGAAAGGCCGTGCGGTGGATTACTCCCGAACCGGGCTGACCCTATGGCGCCAGACCGTGGGGCTGGTGTTTCAGGATCCGGATGACCAGATTTTCGCCCCCACGGTGTTTCAGGATGTTTCCTACGGGCCCCTCAACCTGGGGTTGCCGGAGTCGGAGGTCCGCCGGAGGACCGAGGAAACCCTGAAATTTCTGAGTATGGCTGACCTGGCCGGATCCCCGGTGCATCTGCTCAGTTGGGGGCAACGGAAACTGACCGCCATCGCGGGGGTGATCGCCATGCATCCGGAGGTGCTGATTCTGGATGAACCCACCGCCGGATTGGATGCGCGGGGGGTGGCCCAACTGATGGACCTTCTGGAACGGTTGAGCCTTGCGGGGACGACGGTGATCGTGGCGTTGCATGACACGGATGCGGCTCTGGCATGGGCGGATGACGTGGTTGTTCTGGCGCAGGGGAAAATGATCGGCCGGGGAAAACCGGAAACGATTCTGTCGGATCCGGCCATCCTGATTTCCGCTAACCTGAAGGAGCCTGGCGTGCTGGAGGGCTGGCGAGTGGCCAAGCGAATGGGACACCATGCCTCCGGTGCGCCTCCGCGCACCATGGAGGAGCTGGTTCACCGGCTGGCAGCGGATTTGGAGAAAAGAAACACGGACTCGATGGAAACCGCATCCAACAGGACCAATAGCCCGGAAAGGATCATGGCATGAACGATGTCACGGCCAAGGGACGGATGGGATTTACCACCGGAGCCTGTGCGGCCGCCGCCGTGAAGGCGGCTCTTCTGTGTCTGGCAGGGGGCGAGGCGCCTGACGGATCCGTGGAGGTTCCCTTTCCAGATGGATGCAGGCGGTCTTTGCCGGTTTCCTTTGCCAGATCCCGCCATCCGGGGGCGGAAGCCGGTGTGATCAAGGATGCCGGGGATGATCCGGACATTACCCATGGTGCTTTGATCCAGGCGTTTGTGGAATGGGGAGAGGGGGATCCCATTGTTTGGGTGGCGGGAGAGGGGGTGGGAACCGTGACCCGGAAAGGGCTGTCCCTACCCCCCGGTGAGCCGGCCATTAACCCTGGTCCCCGCAACATGATTCGGGAAGCCGTACGAGAGGTGACCAAACGGCCGGTCCGGATCACCCTGTCGATTCCGGGCGGCCGCAGGTTGGCCGGACAAACTTACAATCCCCGCCTGGGTATTGTGAACGGCCTGTCCGTTCTGGGTACCACGGGCCGGGTTCGGCCGTTCAGTTGCCGCGCTCTACGGTGTTCCGTCCGTCTGGAGCTGAATGTCGCCCATGCGGCCGGAATCCGGACACCCGTCCTGGTTCCGGGGCATATCGGGGAAAAGTCCGCACGCAGGCACCTGGACCTGGCACCAACCCAGGTGATCGAGGTTGGAAACGAATGGGGATACCTATTGGAGAGCTTTCGCCGGTATGCGTGGGACAGGGTTCTGTTGTGGGGTCATCCGGGCAAGCTGGCCAAACTGGCGGCCGGTTGGTGGGATACCCATTCCTCCCGATCCCGGTCCGCGGTCGAGGTGGTGCGTCACCTGGCGATCCCGGCCGTTTTACGGGACATCGCCGACCATTCCACCCTGGAAGGTCTATTCCAATCCCTGGATCCGGATGAACGGCACCGGCTGGCGGTGTGCATCGCGGCGGCCGTAGGGGAACGGGTGGCGGAGAAAATTCGTGGAAAGGTGCCGGTGGCTGTCGGATTGATCGACATCCGGGGGGATCTTTTGGGAACATATGGAGATATTTCGGTATGGCTTCCGCTGACAAAAACCGGATCGTAATTGTGGGATGCGGGCCCGGAGCCCCGGAGTTTTTGACCGAAGCAGCTCGGGATGCCATCCGACACGCCGAGGTTCTGGTGGGATCCCGGCGCCTGCTGGATTCTTTCGGTTCTTCGGAAATCGAGAAGATCCAGGCCGGATCCCGGATGGAGGAAATCCTTGCGGCCATTGAATCCCGTCGGGCCACCAAGCGAATCGCGGTCCTGGTGAGCGGGGATCCCGGGATTTGCAGTTTGTCTCAGCCGATCCTGCGGCGTTTTGGAACGAACTCCTGCCGGGTGATTCCCGGTATCAGCTCCGTCCAGCTGGCATGTGCCCGGCTGGGTCTTGACTGGACAAACGCCCGGATTCTGTCCGCCCATCGCTCGCTTCCCGCGGTATCTCCCACCGAGCTTGCCTCCCGGGAAGTGATTGCCATATTGTCCGGGCACCGGAATTCCCACGGGTGGATCCTGGATCTCATCCATACCCTGGGTCAGGATCGGCAGCTGGTCGTATGCCGGAACCTGTCTTTGCCCGGAGAGCGCGTTGACTTCGTTACACAGGAGGAATTCGGCCGGAACCCCCCGAAGGAACTGGCGGTTGTATTGATTCTGAAGAAAGGAATTCCATGACACAAACCGGAACGCTTTATGGTATCGGCATCGGTCCGGGAGATCCGGACCTGATCACGGTGAGAGGCGCGAAATTGTTGGCCCGAAGCCGGCATGTGGTCGTTCCCAAGGCCTCGACATCCGCCGACAGCGTGGCGCTGGGGATTGTCCGGCCCCATCTGTCTCCGGATGCACAGATCCACGAGCTGGTGTTTCCCATGGTGACCCGGAAAGAGACGCTCCGGGAAAGGTGGCAGGAGGCCGCCGTCCATGTGGCCGCCCTTCTGAACCGCGGGGAGGATGTCTGTTTTCCGACCTTGGGGGATGCCATGCTCTATTCCACGTATATCTACCTGATCCGGGCGTTGCGGGAGATTCTTCCCGAGGCTTCTGTTGTCACGGTTCCGGGAATTACCGCCTTCAGCGCCGCGGCCGCCGCGACCGGGTTCCCGGTGGGAGAGGGCAAACAACCGGTCTGCATCATTCCGTCGGCAGACGATCTCTCCGACCTCCGGAAAGCGTTTCGCATGGGAGGAACTCTGGTGATCATGAAAATCGGAAAACGGCTGGACATGATCCTGGATCTGCTGGAGGAACACCAGGCACTGGACTCCAGTGTGTTCGTTTCCCATGTCGGGATGCCCAATGAGGTTCTGGAAACCGATCTGAACCGTCTGCGGGGACAGGATGAGCGGACAGGCTATTTGTCCATCATCCTGACCCGGATGGAATCCCGGGAGGCATCATGAGAGTCTATTTTGTCGGCGCCGGCCCCGGGGATCCGGATTTGTTGACCCGAAAGGCGGAGCAACTGATCCGGGAGTGCCTGGTGTGTATTTACGCCGGGTCGCTGGTCAGCCCGGCGGTGATTGACCTCTTGCCGGACGATGCCGAGAAACACGATTCCGCGTCCCTGACGCTTTCGGAAACGATCGACCGGATCTTGTCGGCGCGAGACCGGAACCAGGATGTGGTTCGGCTGCATACCGGCGATCCGTCCCTCTACAGCGCGATCGGAGAGCAGATCGCGGAACTGGACCGCCTCGGGATCGGATACGAAGTGGTTCCCGGGGTCAGCTCGTTTCAGGCGGCCGCAGCGGCTCTATGCTGGGAATTGACCGTTCCCGAGGTGACGCAGAGCGTGGTTCTGACCCGTACACCGGGCCGGACCCCGATGCCAAGCTCCGAATCCCTGTCTGAATTTGCGAAAACCAGGGCTTCCCTGTGCCTGTTCCTGTCCATGGGAGGCATCGAAAATCATGCGCGGATCCTGGCCCGACATTATGGAGATGGGTGCCCGGCCGCGGTGGTGTACCATGCGTCCTGGCCGGACCAGCGGATCATCGCCGGAACCCTGGGGGATATCGCGGAAAAAACCATCGCCGCGGGGATCACGCGGACCGCCCTGCTGCTGGTCCGTCCCAATGGGATCGGAGCCGGTTCCCGCCTGTATGCGCCTGACTTTCAGCACGGCTATCGCGGGGAGAGTCCCTGACATGATCGATGTGATCACCCTGTCGGATCCGGGGGTCGGGGTTGCGCGGCTTTTGGCGGCGCATTTGCCGGCTGCGGCCCTTCATTTCCATGAAACGGTAACCGATTGGAAAGGAGGGCGGGTGTTTGACCGCAGTTTCGATCTGATCCGGGAACTGTTTCCCACGACAAACGGAATCGTGTTCATCGGGCCGTGTGGGGTAATGGTTCGGGCCGCGGCCCCGCTTCTGGTCGATAAATATTCCGATCCGCCGGTGGTGGTCACCGATGTCCGGGGCCGGTATGCCGTGAGCCTGTTCAGCGGGCACGAGGGGGGAGCCAACGATCTGGCCGTGACGGTGTCCAATATCCTGGGGGCTGAGCCGGTTATCACCACGACTTCGGATGCGGTACGGACTGTCATTGTCGGCATCGGCTGCCGGCGCGGATGTCCGGCCGGAAATATTCTCGAGGCCGTCCGATCGGCGCTGGAAAAAAACGGGATTTCCCCGGATGCGGTCCGGTTTCTGGCCAGCGCCGACATCAAGGGAAACGAACCTGGTTTGCTAGAGGCGGCCGCCGCACTGGACATCCCGTTGCGGCTGATTCCGTCGGACGAGATCCGGGAGACTTCCCGGTTGTTTCAACCCAATCCGATCGCCCGGCGCCGTGTGGGACTGCCGGCGGTCGCGGAACCGGCCGCCCTCTTGGCCGGAAGGAGGACAAGATTCATTCAGCGAAAGATCATTCACAACGGTGTGACGGTGGCGATTGCCCGGGAAAACTGTTTGTAGTCGGTATCGGGCCCGGCGGCATACCCGACAGAACGCCGCGGGCGGAAGCGGCCATTTCCCACAGCGGGGTGGTGGTCGGGTATTCCCGCTACCTGGACCATGTTCGGGACCTGATTGCCGGTAAGGAAACGGTTTCTTCCGGAATGACCCGGGAGGAGGAGCGGTGCCGGGTGGCGGTCGAAAAGGCGCGTGACGGGGCTTGGGTGGCCTTGGTTTCTTCCGGGGATCCCGGTGTCTACGGAATGGCGGGCCTTGCCATGGAAATCGCGGATCAGATCGCACCGGATTTGGAGGTGGAAATCGTTCCCGGGATTACTGCAGCCAATG
This sequence comes from uncultured Desulfobacterales bacterium, assembly GCA_964614125.1. Lineage (GTDB taxonomy): Bacteria > Desulfobacterota > Desulfobacteria > Desulfobacterales > Desulfatirhabdiaceae > UBA4064. Next base: position 16,146 of record CAZTKB010000038.1, read on the forward strand.
CCGCGGCAGCCGCGATGGGAGCACCTCTCATGCTCGATTATGCCGTGATCAGTCTCAGCGATCTGCTGGTACCCTGGGACCAGATCCGGAGACGGCTCGAAGCCGTGGCCGCCGCGGACCTGGTGACGGCCCTGTACAACCCCCGATCCACCAAGCGGATCCGGCATTTGGAGGAAGCCGTGGAGATCTTTCTGGAGCACCGGCCCATCGACACGCCCGTGGGGGTTGGAACCGGTGTCGGTACTCCGGAGGAAACCATCGTGATCTCCATATTGGGAAACCTGACGTCCCTGGAAGTCGACATGCGCAGCATGGTCATCATCGGCAACCGTTCCACCCGAAACATCCGGGGGCATCTGGTTACCCCGAGAGGATACCGGCTGTGATCCTCCTGTTGGGCGGTACCTCCGAAACCGTCGCAATCGCGGATCTGCTTTCGGAAAAAGGGCTTCCGGTGCTGGTTTCCACGGCCACCGACCTTCCTCTTAGAGGGATGAACCGCCCGGGGATCCGGCACCGGAGCGGGCCGCTGGATCCTGCCGGAATCCGGGAACTGATCCGCAGCCGAAATATCCGGGTGGTGGTGGACGCCACCCATCCTTTTGCCCGCGAGATCCACGAGAATGCATGGGCGGCCTGCCTTCACGCAGGGATTCCCTACCTGGCCTATGACCGGCCGGGGCTTTCGGCGGATGAACCCGGCATCCGGTGGGCCCGGGATCATGAGGAAGCCGCCGAAGTGTCGTGTCGGAGGGGAAGCCGGGTTCTGTTGACCATCGGAACCCGGAACCTGGAACTCTATGTGAAGGCCGCCCGGCGACGGGGTGCCGGCATCACGGTCCGGGTCCTGGATCATCCCGCCTCTCTTTCGGCCTGCCGGGACATGGGGGTAACGGAAGAGGAGATAATTCCATCCCCCGGCCCGCTGACCTTGGAAGAAAATCGGCTGTTAATCCGGAAACGCCGGATTGATACCTTGGTAACCAAGGACAGCGGAGAGGCCGGAGGGGTTCCCGAAAAAATCCGGGCGGCCCGGGAAACCGGGTGCTCGATTGTGATGATCCAACGCCCGCCGCGCCCGACGAATGGGTGTTCTTCGGTGACGGAAATCCTGCAGGCGGTTCAAGAGATTCTTTCCGGAAAACGGCCAATACAAGCGTGACAGGGCTCACCGTTACGGGTTCCCGGATTGGCAAACGGTTTTTCAGCCCGCCGTCCCGGGGCGACCAATTGTTTTCCCCTCCCCACTGGTGGGGGAGGGTCAGGACCACCAATTTTTCCCCTCCCCACTGGTGGGGGAGGGTCAGGGTGGGGG
>CAZTKB010000039.1:0-17425 GCA_964614125.1 uncultured Desulfobacterales bacterium
AAGCGGAAAGCTTTGCCCAATATGCCAAGCTCTGCCGAAAAATCAACTCAGGCGCACAGTTCGTCATTACCCAGCTGGGTTACGACGCGGCCAAGTTCGAGGAATTGATCCGGATCCGCGATCTGGCCGGTTTCCACGTACCGATCATGGGATCGGTCTACGTTCTGACCCCGGGGGCGGCCCGCCTGATGAACCAGGGCAAGGTCCCCGGGGCCGTGGTTCCAGATTCCCTGGTACAGGTCATCGAAAGGGAATGGTCGGATCCTGCCTCCGGAAGACAGGCTGGAATCGAACGGGCGGCCCAACTGGGGGTGATCCTGAAAGGCCTGGGATACCGTGGAATTCACATCGGTGGTATTCACAAGCGTTTCGAACCCGTATCCCGGATCCTGGACCGGATGGCAAAGATCGAAGCCGACTGGCGATCCTTCCTCCCCCATTCTGCCTTTCATCCACCCGATCCCTTCTATGCCTTCCCAAACCGTGGAACCCAGGCGGAAAACCAGGTCCAGTACGGGAAAAACCCCATCCACCTGGCCATCTGGGAGCGGATGCATTTCCGGCTGATGGAGTTAGCTCATGATTTCTTCTTCAACAGCCGTTCGTCCATGGCGCCTTTGTACCATAAGGCCAGCCGGTGGATCGACTCCCATAACTGGACCCGAACCATGCTGGATCTGGCCGAAAACATCGGCAAACAGATCATGCTTGGCTGCCGCCGGTGCGGAGACTGCGCCATCCAGCATGTCGCCTTTCTATGTCCGGAATCAGGATGTCCCAAGCACACGCGCAACGGCGCCTGCGGCGGAAGCCACCGGGGACGGTGCGAAGTGTATCCGGACCGATGGTGCATCTGGCATCGGGCCTACCGCCGGTGGGCACCGGTCAACGGAACCGACCAGATGACCACCGGCTGCGTCCCGCCGCGGAAATGGGAACTGGACCACACCTCCTCCTGGCTGAACTACCACTTGGGACGGGACCACCAGAACGGCTCTGAAGCCTTTCATCGCTACTGCTGTTCCCGGGCCGAATGCGCTCCGCTGGGAGGCAACCTCCGGTTCGGAAGAACGCCCGCATCCCCCTCCGGGAATTGCCGGAACCATCCCGGCCGGCCATGAATCCAGGGGCGGATTCAGGCTCCGGAACATCCGGCTTCTCCGCGCGATTTTCCATCCGGAGCCAATACTTTTTGTATTTTTCGATCATGGGGCTCTACCTGCCCTATTTCAATCTCTACCTGGCTCATATCCATCTGACCGGAGTCCAGATCGGAACCCTTTCCGCCATCCGATCCATCCTCCTGGTCGTTTTTCCGATCGCCTGGGGAATGCTGGCCGACCGCCTGCAGGCCCGGCGTGGGGTCTATCTGCTCTGCGCCCTGGCCAGTGCGGCGGCTTCCGCCCTGTATCTCGTCACCACCGGCTTCCATGGTCTGGTGTGGGTCACCATTCTGTACGGCATCTTCTACTCCCCGATCATTTCTTTTCTGGAATCCTTTACCATGGATATCCTGGGGCACCGAAAGACCAGCTACGGGCAGACGCGGGTATGGGGATCCATCGCTTTCATCGCTGTCGTACTGATCACGGGAAAACTGATCCATGTCTTTCCGATCCATCTGATCCTGGTGATGGTCCTGTCGTTTGGCATTCTCCAGGCGGCCCTTGCCCTGTTTCTGCCGGAAATCCGCCGACCGGCTTCACCGGGCGGCCCTGTTCCCCCCGCCCCCGGCCGCTTGGGCGGTACGGAGGGAATCGTTTTTCTGACCGCCGCGTTTCTCATGCTGATGAGCCACGGCGGATATTACGGTTTTTTTTCCATTCACCTGGAACAACTGGGCTTCGACTCCACCTTTATCGGAATTGCCTGGGCCGTCGCCTCCATCTCCGAAATCGCCGTCATGCTCCGCTCCCGGTCTTTTTTTAAGCGGTTTTCCCTGGAAAATGTGATGATCGGCGCTTTTGGTGTTGCGGCCGCGCGGTGGTTTCTGTTATCTGGTATCACGACCGGCCCGCTGATCTGGCTGACCCAGGTCCTGCACGCCGTCACCTATGGCGCGTTTCACATGGCCTGCATTCTGTATATCGATCGGCTGTCTTCGGAAAAATCCAAAACCCTGGGCCAGGCGGTCAACAACGCCGTCAGTTACGGACTGGGGCTGATGGCCGGATTTTTTGTCAGCGGGTATCTGTTCGAAACAGCGGGATCCCGTGTCATGTTTGTTGTCAGCGGATACACGGCCGTGGCCGGAGGGCTTCTGCTGGTGTTCTACCGGGCGCTGAAACCGCCCGTGTCGTCAAAAATCTGATGTATTTTATTCCATCATCCAACCTAGGAGATTATATGTCGATAACCCGATCAACCCATACAGAACCCATCGATCGGCCCGTAGCGGTTTTCGAGACCAGCATGGGAACCTTCGAAGCCGAACTCTATGCCAAAGAATGCCCGGTCACCGTCTGGAATTTCATCAATCTGGTGGAAGGAAGGCAGGAGACCGCCCGCAAGGGAAATTTCTACGACGGCCTGACCTTTCACCGGGTCATCCAGGGATTCGTGATCCAGGGCGGATGCCCCCAGGGAACCGGCACCGGTGGACCGGGGTACCGCTTCCAGGATGAATTCCATCCCAACCTGAAACACGACTCCGAGGGAATCCTTTCCATGGCCAACGCCGGCCCGGGCACCAACGGAAGCCAGTTTTTCATCACCCTCGGCCCAACGCCCCACCTGGACAACCGCCACTCGGTCTTCGGCAAGGTGATCCAGGGTATGGACGTGGTCCGTGCCATCGGTGCGGTCGCCACCGGCCCCATGGACCGCCCAATCACCCCGGTCGTGATGCGGCATGTCACCATCCGAAGGTAGGGTTTGTAAGTGTACCGTGTTACGTTGCCGCCGGGTGATGGGCTGCCGGCCCGGCGGTATCCGGTGACCGTCCATGGGGTCTGGTAGGATGTCCATAATGTCCGCACTCGCTGGGGAAAAAGCAGCCCGGTTGACAAAACACCAAACTCAGCCCGCCATTCAAGGGTGGCTTGGCATCAACTGAAAACGGTAACCTAAACTGAAATACTCCCCTAACGGGGACTGGCAGCTATCCATGAACCAAACCCTTCGACCACCCTCCCGATTCGACACCGCGCCCGACCGCCGGGAAACCGACAGCATGAAATGGCGGAAATACGTCGGAACCGATATACTTCCCATGTGGGTAGCGGACATGGACTTCCCCGCCCCACCCGTTGTTCTGGAAGCCCTGCACCGTCGAATCGACCATGGCGTACTGGGCTACGGAATCCCGACCGAAGCCCTGAACGAAGCCACGGTCGGCATGCTGCAGGACAGTTACGACTGGATCGTCGACCCGGAGAGCATTGTATGGCTTCCCGGATTGGTGACCGGCCTGAACGTGGCCTGCCGGGCTGTGGAAAGCCCCCTCATCGCGACGGCAGTCCCCATTTATCCACCGTTTCTGAGTGCGCCGGGATACGCGGGCTGCAAGGCTGTTACCACTCCCATGATCCCGGACGGCTGTCGATACGTGACGGACATGGACCACCTGGACCGGATCCTGTCGGTGAGCGACGTCCGGTTGTTTTTGCTTTGCAACCCCCACAATCCGACCGGCCGGGTATTCACCGAGACGGAACTTCTGGGAATCCTGGATGCCTGCGATCGACACGGGGTAACGATCTGTTCCGACGAAATCCATTGCGGCCTGATTCTGGATTCCGACAAACGCCATATACCGATCGCTTCCCTTTCCCGTCGGGCCGCGGCCCGCACCATCACCCTGATGGCACCAAGTAAAACCTACAACATTCCGGGACTGTACGGATCCTTTGCCGTAATTCCGGATGCCGGGCTTCGTCGGCAATTCCTCCACATCATGCGGGGAATTGTACCTCGGATCAACGTGTTGGCCATGGCAGCCGCGGAGGCGGCTTTCCGAACCGGAGAGTCCTGGCGGCTGGAACTGATCGATTATCTTCGGAAAAACCGGCGGATGGTCATGGAGGCTGTTTCCGGAATCCCCAGCCTTTCCATGCTGCATCCCGAGGCCACATACCTCGCCTGGATCGACGCCCGGCAGATGGGGCACGAAGATCCGGTTGGATATTTCGAGCGGTTCGGGGTGGGATTATCGGATGGGGGGGAATTCGGGGCACCCGGTTTTGTACGTCTCAATTTCGGATGCCCGCAATCGACTCTGACCACCGGATTGAACCGCCTGGCCGCTGCCGCGGCGGCCGTCACATCCTCATAACCATCAGGGTCTTCGTTTTCCAATGGCGGCCAGATATACCGTGAACTCATCCGTGCCGTCCACTTCCAGCAAACGGTCGCAGGCATCCTGGTGATAGGCGGCCACGGCACAGGCTCCCGCACCCAGGCAGGTGCAGACCAGATACAGGTTCTGCACCACATGTCCGGCATCCAGAGCAATCACCTTGTGGGCAGCCAGATCGTAGCGCCACTCCATCCGGGCGGGAATGGTGGTCCAAAATAGGGTCGCGGCGGCAGTTGCGATAAACATCTGCCCTAGGCAGGCCTGCGCCGCCTTCCTTCCGATCCGGGGATCCAGGGACACCTGCACCAACTCCCCATCGAAAGGCAAATACCGGTACACCCCAGGGGATAGGCCTTCAATACGGTTGGCCGCGACATAGGTCTCAAAGGAATGCCGGGCGCCGGCGGATGGTACGGTGCGCAACGCAGAATCCGGGCTGATGACGGCCCGGACACCCTGCACGCCGTAGAGAACCGCCGATAATTCTTCCAATGTCATGGCATCCGGGGTGTAGTTGCGGATGCTCTCCCGCCTGACAATGGCTTCCGCCACGGACATCCGCGCCAGACGGGCCAGCGATTCCCTGCCTTCGGGCAGCGAAATCCGAACCGCGTTCGGCGGACAGGGCTTCTGCAACGGCGGGGGCGGCAGGTTCCGGCTTTGGTTGGTTTGGGAAAAATCAATCCGCAGCCGGATGGTATCTTTCAGAAAGAAGCGATAGGCTTCGAAACGATTGCCGCCGGTCGAATCCGAATTCATGGTCTCCCTAGCCTCCCTTTTGTGGTTCAACTTATCGACGGTCCCCGCTGATCAGGTTTCCCAGAGTTCCCAGCACACTCCCTTCCTCGGACCGCCCGCCGCGCTGGGGGGCTGCTTTCAACATTCGGCCTGCCAGGCGGGAGAAAGGTAGAGACTGGAGCCAAACCTTTCCCGGACCTTGGAGTACCGCGAAAAACAGACCTTCCCCGCCGAACAGGGCTGTCTTGATATTTCCGGCCTGCTCGATATCCATATGTACAGTCGGTGCAAAGGCAACGATACACCCGGTATCGACATGCAGCGCCTCTCCCATGCCCAATTCCCGTTCCACGACCGTTCCGCCGGCATGCAGAAAAACAAACCCGGTGCCGTCCAGCCTCTGCAGGATGAATCCTTCACCGCCGAACAGGCCGGTTAAAATTTTCCGCTGAAAGAAAATTCCGATGGAAACCCCCTTGGCCGCGCACAAAAAACTGTCTTTCTGGCAGATAAGAGTCCCTCCTATATCCGAAAGCCGGAGAGGGATAATATTACCGGGATGGGGGGCTCCGAAAGCCACACGCGCTTTTCCGGCTCCCGTATGGCTAAAGACGGTCATGAACAGGCTTTCTCCGGTGATCAGCCTTTTTCCGGCCCCCCAAAGCTTGTCCATCAGACTGTTCCCCCCGGTACCGGAGCCATCCCCGAAAATGGTTTCCATCTGGATGGATATATCCTTGTACATCATGGCCCCGGCTTCTGCGAGAGCGCTTTCTCCCCGATCCAGCTCAATTTCCACAAACTGCATTTCCGATCCCAGGATACGGTATTCTATTTCATCGGTCTTCTGCGTCGGCATGGGAGGAGGAGGGCCGACGGACCGAGCATCTTGCATCAGCTCTGAAACCGCCGAAATCGGCATCCACTGCACAAGTCCTTCCCGCCACGCATATCCGTTCGGATTGGTCCGGGCCTGGACCACCGCCTGCGCAGGTTCCATCGGACCCAACTGATTGCCGTTGATGCTCAGATACCATTGTGTCATATGGCAGGCTCCTCCGTGCCATTCATCCGCCGCAGGAAACTCCCGTATTGCACCATCTTGGCAAAGGCGTTGACCGCCCGCTCCGGTGTCTCGTAATATACGGCACTGTAGCATTTATCCAAAAGGCGGTACACCATGTCATCCTGTTCTTCGGTCAGAAGGCTGACACCGTACACCGGTTTCTGATGGATCTCCATCAACTCGATGATCCGTCGGGTATAGTTTTCTTCAAACTCCCTCATGGTACGGTTCATGAGATCCAAAAATTCCGGGGAATAGGTCGGGTCGGAGGCGGCCACGGATTCGGACAACTTTCGGACCAGGATTCGCCGACCCTTTATTCCCAGGTTGATCACCGCGTCACATCCGTCCCACTGCAGGAGCAGTTCCATAATTTTCATGGGGATGGACAGATCGCTTTCGCCGACGATATCGACCGGGTTCGACCGGCTCCAATACGGAGGCAGAATCGTGTCGATTTCCCGAATCAGGGAGGACGAAAGCTCCGGAACCTCCAGGCCGAATTCGGCGCATAAATCCGCTGTGACCACTCCCCACCCGCCGCCCAGGGTCATGATGGCCGCGCGGTTCCCCCGGGGAAGAGGCAACGAGGAAAATGAGGCCGCGAGATCCAACAGATCCATCGGGCGGTCCACTTTGACAATGCCTGCCTGCCGGCAGACCGCATTGAAGATCCGCGAGTCCGAGGCCATGGCACCGGTGTGGCTGGCGGCCGCCTTGCTGCCGGCTGGGGTCTGCCCGCCTTTCAACAACACGATGGGCTTTTTCTTCCCGACGCGTTTGGCGCTTTCCAGGAACCGGCGGCCGTTTTTGATGCTTTCCACGTACAGCATGACGGTTCGGGTCACGGTATCGACTTCGAAAGCGTCGATAAAATCCTCGATAGTGATCATGGCTTCGTTGCCGGAACCGCAGAAAGCCCGGATACCGATCCCCTGGTTTTCCGCAAAGGCCAGGAGTTGGGTTCCCATGTTTCCGGACTGCGCCACCACGGCCGTGGATCCGGCGATGGGCCAGACATGACTGCCGGTGCAGTACAATCCGATATGGGGGTTGCAGATTCCCATGGTGTTGGGACCGATCAATACCATTCCAGCTTCCCGGACGGACCGGACCAGTTCTTCCTCCAACCGTTTTCCATCATCGCCGGTTTCCGAAAAGCCGGAAGTGATCAGCAGGATGTTCCGGATTCCCTTGGACTGGAACTCCGGAATCAGTTTCAGAACTCCGGCTGCCGGGATGGTGACCACCGCCAGATCGACACGTCCCGGGATTTCAGTCACCGATTTATATACCGGACGGCCGGCGATGCTGTCGGCCCGTGGATTGACCAGATAGATCTCTCCCTCATACCCTCTGGCGACGGTAATGGAAAACAGAAGGTGGCCCCATTTTCCGATCTGCGAGGAAACTCCCACAAACGCGATGGAACGGGGATGAAACAGGCCGCCCAAGTCCTTGGGATCAATGGGCGTGGGAAAGGTGGGCAGACATACCCCCTCCTGCAGTATCACCAACGCATCGACGGCAGTGACCTGTCCCCGAGGGGAAACCAGCAGGGGGTTCAGGGCAATTTCCGCGATATCCGCGCGTTCCATCGCGAGACGGGACAATCCGTTCAGAACCTGTATCAGCTGCTCCCGGTCAACCGCCGTTTCTCCCCGGAAATTCCCTAGTATTTTCCGGCTTTTCAGCTCATCGAGCATATCGGCTGCATCGTCTGCGGTGAGCGGGGCGATCCGGAATGTGACATCCGAAAGAGCTTCGGTGAAAATCCCCCCCAGACCGAACATGACGACCGGTCCAAACTGCGGATCGCGAAACAGTCCGGCGACCAGTTCCCGTTTCCCTTGGAGAAACGGCTGGATCAGGAAACCTTCCAGGTCTTCTCCCGCTGATTCCGCCGCTCGGGAGGCGGCCCGGCGTACTTCTCCCTCCGAAGTCAGATTCAGAAACACCAGCCCTTTTTCGGTTTTGTGGGTCAGGCGCGCTCCCAGCGCTTTCAGCACAACGGGATAGCCCATCTGTTCAGCGATGGACACGGCCTCGTCCGGGGTCTTGGCAGATTCCTCCGTGACAACCGGCACTCCCACGGAAGCCACGAGCTTTTTGGATTCTATCTCGTTCAAAGACCGTTTGACACAGTCGGTATGAAAATTGTTGGATCTCACGTTGATTTTCCTCCTCGTTTCGGTGTGTGAGATCGTTATATCCAAAAGATGAAGGAAAAGTCAAACAAGGTCAACGGCTTTGTTTTTTCCTCCGGTTTTCAGCCGGCAGCAATCCATAAAAATATACATAAATGTATAAAATTAACTTTATAATACAATTTTGTCATTCAATTGCAATTACATATCTAACAACTACATTTATATAACAACTTGAATTTTAACGTAAAACAAATACAAAGTCATCCTTGGCACAGACCTTGCTGTACTCTTCAACAAACATGGAAACCCAGTTTTTCCCAACAACACCGTATCATATATCTCAGGGAGGATGGATGGAATGAAACTGCAGAAACTCTTTTTACCGGTACTGTTTTCCTCAGCGGCCTTCACATCTTCGGCTCTTGCCGCAGACGGCCTAAACTCCGGCGACACCGCCTGGATGATCGTTTCCACAGCTTTGGTCATGATGATGACTCCGGCCGGATTGGCACTTTTTTATGGAGGGATGTCCCGATACAAAAATATCCTGAACACCACAGCCATGACATTTATGTCCTATTGCCTGGCCAGTATCCTGTGGATGGTGGTCGGATACACCCTGGCCTTCGGGCCGGATATCGGTGGAATCATCGGCGGCCTGGACCACATGTTCATGAGCGGGATCACGGTCGACAGCCTGTCCGGAACGATTCCGACCTACGTATTCGCACTCTTTCAGATGACGTTCGCCGGCATCACGGTGGCCTTGGTACTGGGCTCCATCGTCGACCGGATGAAATTTTCCTCTTGGCTGGTATTCACCCTGCTGTGGGTCCTGTTGATCTACACGCCGGTGGCCCACTGGGTATGGGGAGGCGGCTGGATGGCCAAAATGGGGGCACTGGATTTCGCCGGAGGCAACGTCGTGCATATTAACGCGGGCGTCGCCGGACTGGTTTTGACCCTCATGCTGGGTAAACGGATCGGATTCGGAAAAGAAACCATGTTTCCCTCCAGCATTGCCCTGACCGCCCTGGGCGCCGCTCTGCTGTGGTTCGGATGGTTCGGATTCAACGCCGGCAGCCAGCTTGCCGCGGACGGCTTGGCTGGCTCCGCCTTTATGGTCACCAACACATCGGCCGCGACCGGGGCCGTTTTCTGGATGCTGGCGGAATGGGTTGTCACCCGGAAACCAACGCTGCTCGGCATCGCCTCCGGTGTGGTGGCCGGATTGGTGTCCATCACCCCGGCGGCTGGATATGTGGATCTGAAAGCGTCCCTGATCATCGGCTCGGTTGCTGGAATGCTAGGATTCTTCTGCGTATCCAAGCTGAAATACAGGATGGGATACGATGATTCCCTGGATGCGTTCGGTGTTCACGGCATGTGCGGATTATGGGGTGCCGTGGCTACCGGCATATTCGCCAATCCAGCCGTAAACGCCAATGGCACAGGCCTGCTGTACGGAAACCCCAAACAGCTCCTGATCCAGATCGTGTCGATCGTTGCAACCGCCGCATTTTCCGCTGTCGGAACTTGGCTGGTTGTTCTGATCACCCGCACGGTGACCAACGGTATCCGAGTGGATCGGGAAAGCGAGGTGGAAGGACTCGACAATTCCACCCATGGCGAAAGAGGTTTTGAAATGCAGATTTGATCCGGGAGCCCAATCAGGAATATCCCCCGAACAACCACACAGGAGCAGAACCATGATGCACAAAATAGAGGCCATCATCAAACCGTTTCGCCTGGATGAAGTGAAAACCGCCTTGAACGACATGGGCATCCAGGGCATGACCATCACCGACGTCAAGGGTTACGGCCGGCAGAAAGGTCATAAGGAAATTTACCGGGGCGCGGAATATGTCGTGGATTTCATCCCCAAAATCAAAATCGAGCTGATCGTGGACTCCAGCCGAGTGGACCAGGTGGTGGAAACCCTGCGGAAAGCCGCCAATACAGGAAAAATCGGAGACGGGAAGATATTTGTCCTGCCGGTGGAAAACGCGGTCCGGGTTCGGACCGGGGAAAAGGGGCTTCAGGCGCTGGTGTAGACGGGTCCCAATCCGGCCTTCCCTCCCACGCCCCTGGACGCGGGAGGAAGGCCGGAACCTATCAAATGGTGTATTTACGTTTCAAAGCCTTCACTTCCTTCTGCAGGTTCCGTATTCGAAGCTTCATTTCCTTCAATGCGGCATTGGTGGTCGTTCGAATCTGTTCCTGGAACTCCCTCCGGTATTCCTTTTCCAAACGATCCAACTCCGCGTCAATATCCGCCTCCGCCAGATAGGGCATGGACTTCTCAATGGCGGCCCCGACTTTTTCCTCGAAATTTTTCCGAAGAATTTCCAGGACAATACATTCCATCTCTTCGAAATTCGGTTCGATAAACTCCTCGCCGCAGATCGATGAAAAATTCTCGTTGATCAACAACCGGGTGCATTTCTTGGCGATCCCCTTAAGGGAATTTTCGTCAAAATATCCGTAATATTGGGATATCTGATCAATATGACGGTAATCCGATGCATTCATCATTCGCGTGCGTACACCTTTCCATAATGGGGAATTTCGACAGCTACACCACATGGAACCAGGAGGTCCCAAAAGAAGTTGATACGTTTAACAGACTATTCGGGCGGAATCAATATCCGAACCGCTTTTTTCGACGGTTGCGTCAAAGTCCCGCTTGGTTATTTATCAACCGATTAGACAGATTGCTTCCGGCTTGGAGTTCTCCAGCTTTTCATGCCACCGATTCAGCTTCCATACAAAGTGTTCGAGTCAACCGAACTACACAAATTATAATGGCCGGAAAGCCGGAGAAAAACCCACACACACACCCGTTCTTTTTGACCGAATTCTGTAATATGGTTAATTACTTGACAAAAGACCTTTATAAACGTATTTTGCATAAAGTTCATATTGGGACCCGCCGAACTAAGGCGGAAAACCGGGCTTTACCGATCTCACGCATCAATTTCGGGAGGATGTTATCCATCATGACCCTGACCAAGGCTCACATTGTCGATAGAATTCACGAAGAAGTCGGATTTCCCACCAAAAAATGCGCGGAAATCGTTGAAACTCTGCTGGAAATCATCAAGGGCGCGCTGGAAAACAAGGAAGATGTGTTGATCAGCGGTTTCGGCAAATTCTGCGTGAATGAAAAATCCCAAAGAAGAGGGAGAAATCCCGCGACAGGGCAGGACATGATTCTGGATAAACGCCGGGTGGTCACCTTTCGGTGTTCGTCCGTGCTTCGGGGCAAAATCAATCAGGATGAAACCCCATGATGGGAACCGGAACTCCGGATCTCCCCGTCTCCCAATTTATTTCCCTCTTATGGCAGGAGACAGGTGGAGATCTTTCCAAACAGTGCTCCATGTACGATATCGGATCCAAGCTGGGCTTGGATCGTCAGGAATCCAGCCGAACCGCGGAATCGCTGATGACCGACGGTACGATTGAGGTCCGGACCTTGAGCGGGGGGGTGGGGTTTACACCGGAAGGAGCGGCCACCATGATGGCCGACTCCCCGAATCAGACGTCGGAACCCTCCATTCGGTTGGGCCAAAATCCGGTTTTGCAACCACCGCAACGGGAAACGGTTGAAACAATCTGCGCAGAGATTAGGCACCGCTTCCCCGATCTGGGACTTTCCCTGGAGCAAGCCGAGGACCTCATCGCCGATCTGAAAACCATGAATGCACAGTTGTATTCGCCCCATCCCAAAACCGCCGTGTTTCGGGAATGTCTCTCGGGTATGGAACGGATCCTGGGGCCGGCCGATGCCACCGGAATCCGCAAGCGGGTGCAGGCCTTTCTCAGCTGACGGAAAGCCCCCCGAATGATCTTCCTCGTGGTCACATGGACCGGACCGCGGTATACAAGGTATACGCCCCAACCACCACGAAAAAACAGCCGGCCCCAATTTTGATAGTGTTCGGGGAGACAACCCGGCTGACCGCCTCGCCCAGCATGACGGCGATCAGAGAACTGAGAACGAGAGCCAGAGCCGAACCGAGAAATACCGATATTTTCGAATCGCAGTCGGCCGAAAGGCAGAAGGTAGCCAACTGCGTCTTGTCACCCAATTCCGCCAGAAACACCATTCCAAATGTTGTCAGCAATATTTTCCATTCCATGGTCACAGCTCCATCATTTTTTTGGGGGGAACAATCGGTACCGCCCAGGAAGGCCCCAGGAACTACACCCGGTACGCCAGGCGGCAAGAGGCTTTACAGGGCACGCAGGTATTCGGGTTTCAGCCGCACATCCCCGGCAAGCGCCCGGTCGATCAGCTGGAGGGTGTCTTCTTTTTCCGCCGGCATACGTGCCCGGATCGGCAGATAGTTGGAGGCGTGATTGGCCATGAACAACCCGCGGGACATGTGGGTGTGTTCGATCATGGTTCGAAGTTCCTGAAGCATTCCGGACGCGTCCGGAAGATGAAACCGGCCGGCCCGGTAATCCGCCTCCAAGGGTGTGCCCGGGATCAACATCAGACTGAGGGCTCCGACATATTCCGGATCAATCCCGGACAATACCCGCCCGGTTTCTTTTCCGTGAGTCATCGACCGTTCTTTTCCAGCAATCCCGAGTAACACGGTTACAGACAATTTCATCCCGGCTTTTCGGGCTTTTTGTCCCATATCGATCATCTCTTGCGATGTCGCTCCTTTCCGGATCGCCTTCAGGGTAACGTCGTCTCCGGTTTCCAGGCCCATATAGAGTATCCCCAAACCAAGATCGCGCAACTGAACCAGATCCTCATCTCTTTTCATCTGGAGGCTTTTTACATTGGCATAGGATCCGACCCGGGTCACCCAGGGCAGCTGTTCCCGTATCCGGGTCAGGATACGAACGAGCCGTTTCTGGGGAATGATCAACGCGTCCCCATCGCAAAGGAAAACCCGGCGCTGGCGGCGGCAGTAGGTTGCGGCAAAGTCGATATCCGAATCGATGATCCCATCCGATTTGATCTGGAATCGCTCACCCTGGTAGGTGCCGCAGAAGGTACACTTGTTTCGTGAGCATCCTACCGTGACCTGCAGCAGGATGCTGCCAGCTTCCGAAGGGGGCCTGATAATATTTCCGACATAATGCATGGCTCGATTTTCCTGTAAATGGTTATCGAAATGAAATTTTTTTTATACCACAATTCAGGAAACCAAGCAATCTGGTTGCTGCCGGATTGCTTGGTTTCCTGAATTGTGTTTTATCTACAGATTACCCCGATTGCCTCCAGTCCGCACGTTTTTCTGGTCTTCATGCCACCATGCCGTTTCCCTCCTCTCAGGCGTTGCGGCATATGAGGATAAACGAACAGCCGTTCGCCTTTCATCCGTGAGCAGCTTAAAACCCAAAACGCTGCCAATCGGTAGTTTCTGAAGAAAAAAATGCTGAAGTTTTTTTGCCGGAGTTATGTTTGATTGTATCGTGATAAATTCTATGCTAAGATTGATAATGGTTTTTATTCCATAATTTCCGGAGACAGGGACTCAAACCGAGTTTCATCCGAAGAATTCATTTTTTCGGGAACTGGACATGCCATTGACCCAGGCAAATCCCAGACATTTCACAACCCCGTCCAATCGGCGATATAATGACCGAGTCCACCCACAACGATAACCGGCCTCTCTACAACAGCCGGGTGATTGAGACCTATCTCCATTTCATCCAGAGCAAGTACCCCCATGTCAGTATGGATGAATTGCTTTCCTATGCGGAAATGGAACTTTATGAAGTGGAAGATCAGGCACACTGGTTCTCCCCCCGGCAGGTCAGAAGATTTCATGAAAAAGCCGTCTATCTGACCGGAAACGAACAAATCGCCCGTGAAGCCGGCCGTTATGCCGCCTCTTCCGACGCTATCGGTGCCATGCGGCAATATATTCTGGGACTTGTCGGCCCGGCGAATGCCTACAAACTGATCGGAAAAGCCGCTTCCAATTTTTCCAAGTCGTCTGTCTATGAATCACGGGTAATCGATTCCAATCATGTTGAAATCGTGGTTACCCTGAACGAAGATGTGGTAGAACAACCTTTTCAATGTGAAAACCGTATCGGATTTTTCGAGGCGGCGGCAATGATATTCAATGTCAAAACGCCTCATATCGAACATCCGGAGTGCATGTTTTCCGGCGGACGGGTTTGCAGGTATGTTATTTCATGGCAAAACTCGTTTTCGGAATTATGGAAAAAAATTCAGATTTATGCCGTCTTGTGCTTCCTGATCGGTCTTGCTGTCATTTTTTTCCTGCTGCCTGACAAACTGACGGAATATCTCCTACCTTTATTTCTTACGTTCTTTTTCGTTGTTATGACGGCCGGCCAACAAGCTGAAAACAAGGAACTTAAGACCAGTCTGGAGGTGATGAGAAATTCAATTGAAGACTATATCGAACAGCTCAACGTCAATTACAATAATTCCCTGCTGAGCAATGAAATCGGACAGGCTATCAACAAACATACCCGCATCCAAGAAATCCTCCAGAATATCATTCAGATCGCGGAAAACCGCCTTCGCTACGATCGCGGAATCATCCTTTTGGCCAACAGAGACAAGACTCTGCTCAAGTTTGCAGCCGGATACGGGTATGCCAAAGAACAAATGACCACCCTGAAACATACGGTATTCAATCTGGATAAGCCGGGGTCGAGAGGCACTTTCGTAGAGTCTTTTCATCAGCAAAAACCCGTGCTGATCAACGACATCAAAAAAATCACCGGAAAAATTTCTTCCAAAAGCCTGGCCTTCGCCAAAAAAATGGGATCTCAATCGTTTCTCTGCTGTCCCATTGTTACCGAAGGCGAATCCATCGGGGTTCTGGTCGTCGACAATGTCAAGTCGAAAGCCCCCCTCGTCCAAAGCGATGTCAGCTTGCTGATGGGGATCGCCTGTTCCCTGGGGATCAGCATCCGGAAAGCCGATCTCTTGGAAGCACGGGAACGACAGCTCACTTCGATTATGCAGGTATTGGCGGCCAGCATCGACGCACGGGACCCTCTGACTTCCGGCCACTCCGAAAAGGTGACCGAGTATGTCGTGGGAATATGTGATGAAATGGGACTTTCAACGGAATACCGGGATATGATGCGCGTAGCCGGACTTCTTCATGATTATGGGAAAATCGGGGTCCCGGATTCGATTCTAAAAAAGCCAGGCAAACTGACCGATGAAGAGTACAACCAGATCAAAATGCACGCCGCAAAAACAAGAGAGATCTTGAATCGGGTTGAGTTTGACGGTATATACAAACAGGTTCCTGAAATTGCAGGTTCCCACCATGAAAAACTGGATGGTAGCGGCTATCCCCTTGGTCTTAAGGGAGAAGAAGTTCCGATGGGGGCGCGAATACTTGCCGTAGCCGATTTTTTTGAAGCGATCACCGCCAGAAGACACTACCGGGATCCGATGGTAATGAAGGACGCGTTTCATCTGCTGGAACAAGAAGGACGGAACGCCCATTTCGATGAACAGGTGGTTCAGGCGTTTATTCGTTTTTATCAAAAAACCTATCCGGCGAAAGTTGAAGATATGATCGTCGAATGAAAATACCATCGTCTCCGTTCAAGGCGTCAGACACCCGCCAACCCGCTGCCATGGTTTCTGTCTCAAAGAAAGACGCAGAATATGGATATATTGCTCATTGAACCTCCCTACAAGGCTTTGAAAGGAATCGGATCCGAATACGGATATTCTGTCTCCACCGTCAGTCTCGCCGCCTATTTACAGACAAACGGCATCCGGACTGCCGTGTTGTCGGGCAATTTGAAAGCGGATCTACCCACCGAGGAATCCTTTCTTTTCGATGTCCGCAAATATGCGCAAGGCCAGATTCTGTACGAAAAAATTCTGGACGACGATACCCATCCCATATGGCAAAACATTGCCGATACCGTCCGAACCTTTGATCCCCGAATGGTCGCGATCACGTGTCTTACCCCCATGATGGACAGTGTCCGAATCATTGCCCGATTGGTAAAAAAAATGGATCCCGACATTGTGGTCGTCACCGGAGGTCACCATCCTACCTTCTGCCCGGAAGATACCCTGCAAGACCCACATATCGATATCGCCGTCAGAGGGGAGGGTGAAATTCCGCTTCTGATGCTGGCCAAGGCCTTTGCAGGTGGTATTCCGGACAGGGAAGTCATGGCCGGGATACCTGGCATCCATTTTAAATATGATGGAAAAACCATCGGAAATCCGGACGGCGGCATGATTGCCGACTTGGATGAACTTCCCTTTCCCGCCAGAGATCTGGTTCTGGATTGCGACTATGAACGTTACCGGTTGCATTATGTGGCCACCGCCCGGGGATGTCCCTATTCCTGCACGTTTTGTTCGGACAAGGCGCTTTGGCGAAACCGGGTCCGAAGGCGAAGCATAAACCATGTCATGGAGGAGATCCGGCATCTGGTTACACATTATGATGTCAAATATATCGATATCGTTGACGGGACTTTTACCTACGACAGAGACTATGTGGTTGAATTCTGTGACCGGATTGTTCGGGATGACATGGATGTCCGGTGGCGATGCAGCGCCCGGTACGACAATCTGGACGCCGATCTGATCGACAAAATGAAACAAGCCAACTGCAAGGGCTTTTATATCGGGCTGGAATCCGGGAGCCAGACTATCTTGAATGCGGTGAACAAAAAAACAAAAATTGATGATATCATCAGCAAAAGCGATATGATCCATCAAAGCGGCATCATGTGCGTGACAGCGATCCTGCTCGGGATGCCCCAGGAAACCCGCGAGACAATAGAGGAAACATTAGGCCTGATGCAACGGATCCAGGCATCCATCTTTGATATCAACTGTTTCGTCCCGCTTCCGGGGACCCGATTCTATCCCCCCGATCGGCCGATCGACTGGCGAAAAGTCGGCTTCAAGTCCTTTGAAAATCATTTTACCGAAAATTTGAGCTTGGACGAACTCCAGGAATATGTCCACAAAGCACACGAAATCGCATGGTCCAAACGGAAGAATTTTACCACCTGAAACCGGTATATTCCCTCTCTCTCCCTCCCCCTGAAGGGAAGTTTTAGAGGTTTTTAGTGTTACGTTTCTACCGGGTTGGAAGTATTCCGCTTGGAGTTCTCCTGCTTTTCATGCCACCTATTCGGTTTCCATACAAAGTGTTCGGGTCCACCGAATTA
>CAZTKB010000040.1:0-17304 GCA_964614125.1 uncultured Desulfobacterales bacterium
GTACCGCCACGGACCCCAGGAGAGGAAACAGGGTTCCGGAAGGATGAAGGATCATCGGATACAGAGGGACCGGCCGGCGGGTTTCCTCGACCACGAGACATTTCCGGGACCGGATGGAAGAAAGCCAGTCCGCGATCCGGTCCGCATTTCCGACGGTAGCCGACAACATCAAGAGGGGAATCCGGGGGGGTAGATAGATCATGGTTTCTTCCCACACCACCCCGCGTTCCTCGTCTCCCAGAAAATGAGCTTCATCCAGGACCACGAAATCCGTGTTCAGGGTTTCTCCCCGGTGCATCGCGTCATATAACTGGTTTCTCAGGATTTCCGTTGTACCGACAATGATGGGGGCGTCTGCGTTTTCCTTGCGGTCACCGGTCAGGATCCCCACCTGCTCCGGCCCGAATATCTCCCCGAATTCATAATATTTCGAATTGGTAAGGGCTTTTAACGGAGATGCGTACCAAGCTTTTTTTTGCTTTTGGTGGAACCGGGTGATGGCCTGAACCGCGATCCAAGTCTTTCCGGCCCCGGTGGGTGCGGTCACCAGACAGTCGAATTCACCAATTGTTTCCAGTGCCCGCAGTTGAAAGGGATCTGGGACAAAAGGCGCGGGTTCCGGAACCCCGATTTCCGCGAACACCCGCTTTAACTGCCTGTCGGCCCCGGGTTTCAGTCGGCTCTGGGCTTGGCTCCGGAGCCGGGGAGCCCGGCGGTCCTCCTGCCGGTGAAATCGCCCCCGTTTCATCCCAGTTTGCCGATCATATCCCGGACATGATCCTTGGCCGTGCTGTCCGTGTCAAACGGGGAAATCCCCTGGACATCCGCCTCGATCAATACCGGATCAAAAGGCAGATAACCAATGAATTCAAATTCAGACAAATGGGTTTTCAAAAAATCGATATCACTTTTCCCCCGAATCTTGTTTCCGACCACGGCAATCTGTTTCAGTCCGATTTCTTCCGCCAGATGTCGGATATGCTCAGCCGTATCGATACTTCGCCGTCCCGGCTCCACCACCACGATCAGCCTGTCCACAGACTGAGCCGTAGCCCGGCCCAAATGCTCGATGCCGGCCTCCATATCCATCACCACAACCTCGTTTCTCCCCAAAACAATGTGGGTAACCAACGCCCGAAGCAAGGTGCTTTCCGGACAGATGCATCCGGAACCGCCTTTTTTCACGCCCCCCAAGCGCATCATCTTGATATGGTTCAGCCGGGCGGAAAGTCTTTCGGGAAGATCATCCACCCGTGGATTCAACTTGAAAAATCCGCCGATCGATCCGGGCTTGGCCTCCGTACGCTCGTAGATCAGATCCTTCATTTCGGAGATAGGGATAATCCGGTCGGCATCCGGTATCCCCAGCGCAGCCGCCAGGTTGGCGTCCGGATCCGCGTCAATGGCCAAAACATGTTTGCCCATTTCATCCAACGTCCGTATCAACAGGGCGGAAAAAGTGGTTTTACCCACTCCGCCTTTTCCACTGACAGCCAGTTTCATAAGTGTATCCTTTCCGGTAGAATATTCATTCCCGCGATATTTGGGGTTTTTAGCGGGATGAATTCACACGATAATCACGACTCCGCTTGATTTCAACCCGGCTCCGGCTTCATTCGAAAATCTTTTCCTCCACAGCATCCGCCTCGGCCGCATCCGGTTCCGAATCCCGGTACAGTCCGGCCTGTTTCCCGGCCAGGGTCTGCTTGTACCATTCCCCGGCGATGATCATGGACATGACCTCGCTGGTTCCGGTCCAGATCGTCGCCAACCGCAAATCCCGAAAAATTCGTTCGATGGGGAACACGTTGGTATATCCGATCCCTCCCATCACCTGCATGGCGTTGTGAACGACCTTCTGGCAGGATTCCGTCACGAATTTCTTGGTTTCCGAAACCATCAACCGGATTCTGCGTGCATCAATTCCCCGATCCACGGCCTCACAGGTCACATGCACCAGGGACCGGCAGGCATCCAACAACATGGCCGCCTCGGCCACCTGGAAACTGACACCCTGGAACGAAGCGATGGGACGGCCGAAGGCCTTTCTCCGTGTTGAATATCCGGTGGCGATATCCAGCGCGGGGCGCGCCGCGCCGATGGTCATGGCGGCGGTTCCCAGCCTTTCGGGAATCATCATGGTTTTGAAAACATCAAACCCTCTGTTCAGTTTGCCGACGATATGGTCCCGCGGAACCCGGACATCCCGGAAAATCACCCGGCTGGCCCCTCCCCCGCGACACCCCATCAATCCGTACACATAAGGAGTTTCCACACCCGGCCCCCGATCCACCACAAAACTGGTGATCCCCCGGTGAGGTTCCGCATCCGGATCGGTCCGCGCATAGACCAGAAAATAATCGGCTCCTTCCCCTCCGACGATAAACCGTTTCTGTCCGTTCAAGAGAAAATAGTCTCCATAATCCCGGGCCGTGGTGGAGGTTCCGAAAAAATCCGATCCTCCACGCGGTTCGGTCAGGCATTCCGCAGCGAACATCTCTCCTTTCAACAGCGGTACGACATACCGTTGTTTCAGATCATCCGTTCCATGCCGAATGATCGCATCACAAACCAATTCCCCTCCCACCCCGAAGGTACAGGCGAAAATATATCCCAACACCCCGATTTCCTCGATCGCCGTGGCGCAGGCGACCCAGTTCATTCCCCTTCCTCCCCATTCTTTTGGATACCGGCATCCCAGAAGGTTCCTTCTTCCGGCCTCCCTCAGAAATTCCTTGGGAAACCGGATCTTTTCCGCATCCATATCGAGAATCATCTGTTTGGGAACCGATTGGACGAAATCACGGACTTCGTCCCGCCACTGGATCTGTTCTTCGGAAAGTAAAAAATCAAACATTGGATTTCCTTGACAAAGATTGTTTCATCAACGAATCGCATGCATCACAGGCAGCCCGCCTCGAAAACGCTCAAACGGGCCGGACAGTGACCGACCTGAGGTCCGCATCATAATTCAAATGCACGCAAAACACAAATGCGGCCGTATCCGCCAAATGCCGTTGGGTCTGCCACCCATCACCGCCGCATAGCCGCCCTGAATTGCAGCCAACAACATGGACCCACACGGACGGACACGAAAGAATCCGTCTGCCGGCCGGGCGACCTCCCCGAAAACCGAAACGGACGACCTGTCACGCCTTTCCCCGAAGAAGAAACCGGTACCCACCATTATTCCTTATGAACTCCCGTCGCAAATGTGCTATAAAAGCGAGTATGCTCAATCCGGGTCCACCGGCAGCCCGGCCGACGTCACCCCTTATGAAAATGAAACCATTATGCCCAACACCATCAAGCTGATTTCCTGGAACGTGAATGGCCTTTCCGCCGTCATGAAAAAAGGATTTCCGGAAATTTTTGCCTCCCTGGACGCCGATATCTTTGCCATTCAGGAAACCCGCCTGCAGGCGTCCCGCCTGACGGAAGACATGGACTCCATGGGGAATTATCAGTCATACTGGTCTTATTCCACCCGGAAAAAAGGCTACAGCGGGGTCGGCACCTATACACGGATCACACCGCTCGAAGTCCATCACGGCATCGGAAGACCCGAATATGACGACGAGGGCCGTATCCTGGAACTGGATTTCGGAAATTTCACCTTCTTCAATGTCTATTTCCCTAACGGCGGAGACAAGAAAATTGACAACCTGGATGCCCACATGAGCGGTGAAGACGGAAAACGGCTTGTTTACAAACTGGATTTTTACCGGGATTTTTTTCAATATGCGAATTCCCTGCGGGCCGATGGCAAAAGCCTGATCATTGCCGGAGACTACAACATCGCCCATCAGGAAATCGACCTCAAAAACCCAAAAGCCAACGAAAATTATTCGGGATTCCTTCGCATCGAACGGGACTGTCTGGATCGGATCCTACAAAACGGATACGTGGACACCTTCCGGCATCTCTATCCGGACACGATTCGTTACACTTGGTGGACCTATCGATTCGGCGCCCGTTCCCGAAATGTGGGTTGGCGGATTGACTATATACTTGTCACCTCTGATATGGTGGAAAAAGGATGGATCCGTGATGCCTTCATTGATAACGACATCATGGGATCGGACCACTGCCCGGTCGGCCTGGTGCTGGAAATCTGAAAAGAAACAGGAAATAAAACTCTCTATTGACACGTCCGCAATAACCTGATTAATTATCCATTTTATTTCTGGATATCCGGCGGAGGCGGTGAGCCTCCGCTTGTGTTTTCGGAGAAAATTACAAAATTGACCTTGGGAAAACGATTCCAATAACCATCTGCAACCATGCGTAGAAAGGAGATCTTCCGGAAATGGGCAGCAAAGCCAAAGAGGAAAAGCAGAAACCTCTGGACAAAATGACCGTCAAGGAATTGAGGGATATCACCAAACAGGAAACCGACCTCCAGGGTGTGTACGGCATGAACAAGCCCGAATTGATCAGTGCCATCAAGAAAGCCCGGGGAATCGAGGAGGCCCCATCCAAAAAGGCGGACAGCTCCGTTCGGGAAATTAAGAAAAAAATGAGGGGACTCCGGGTCGTTCGCGAAACGGCGATTCAGGAAAACAACGAAAAGCAGGCTCAAATTCTCAAGAAACGAATCAGCCGGCTGAAGAAAAAAACCAGGAAGATCTCTTGATAACAACCCGGAAGCGCCGGCCATGATGATCTGCCCTCATTCTCTGGCTTTTGACGTCGACGGTGTCATCGCCGATACGATGAGCCTTTTTCTGAACATTCTGGCATCCGAATACCGAATCGAGGGAATATCCTACGACGATATCACCAGTTACAAACTGGAGGATTGCCTGGATTTGGAGCCCGATGTCATAACCGCCGTTATCGGAAAAATCCTCGAAGGGGATTACGTTGTCCCGCTTCGTCCGATCGATGGCGCCGATCGTGTTTTGCCCCGTTTGGGGAAAGACTACGGACCGGTCCTGTTTGTGACAGCCCGTCCCCATCCCGGGCCGATTTTGTCCTGGCTGAAACAGGTCTTGTCGATGGAGCCACATGAATTCGAATTGATCGCCACCGGATCCTTTGAGGGAAAATCGGATCCATTGAAACAATACGGTATCACTCACTTTGTCGATGACCGCCTGGAAACCTGCTTTACCCTGAAAGACGCCGGTATTGAACCGATCGTGTTCCGGCAGCCGTGGAACCGGAGAGAACACCCGTTTCTGGAAGTCGGTTCATGGGGGGAAATGGAAGGATTGATCTCATGGATTCCGGATGGAAAATGCCTGTGATTTCGGATGGGATCAATCTTTTTCTGGAATCCCTGATATCCGAAAAAGGGTATTCCGATAACACCCGGTCAGCCTATCGCTACGACCTGGAGGAGTTTGCCGCTATCTGTGCCGGAATACTGAACACGGACAGCCGAGCCCTGGATCTGAAAACGATTTCCCCGCTGGTGATCCGGGGGTACCTCGGGACGCTCCACCGAACGAACCGGAAATCCTCCATCGCCCGAAAACTGTCCGCGATTCGGTCCTTTTTTCGTTTTCTGATCCGCCGGGGATGGATCTCGTCCCATCCCGCGGAATTCATCCAAACCCCCAAACAGGACAAACCCGTACCGGTCTATCTGACGGTAGACGACATGTTCCGGCTTCTGGACGGCTTGGATGTTTCCACTCTGGCGGGGGTAAGGGATTCGGCCATGTTGGAAACCCTGTATTCCACCGGAATGCGGGTATCGGAACTCACCGGCATGAACCTCAGGGATTTGGATGCCGAACAGGGGTTGATCCGGATCCGTGGAAAAGGAAACCGGGAACGGATTTCACCGGTCGGCGACCGTGCCATATCGGCCATCCGCAGGTATCGGGATCGCCTGACGCAGGAAGCGGGGATCGGAACACGGATCAACGGCCCGGTATTCCTGAATCTGAGGGGTACCCGGATCACGACGCGCTCGGTACAGCGAATTTTGGATGCCTGGGCCCAACGAACCGGTATCGCTTTTCCAATATCTCCGCACAAGATTCGGCATTCCTTTGCCACCCATATGCTGGATTCCGGTGCAGGGCTTCGGGAAGTTCAAGAGATGCTGGGTCACCAGAGTCTGTCCACCACCCAGAAATATACGCATGTCAGCTTGGACAGGCTGATGGAAATCTATGATCGGTCGCATCCCAGGAAATAGGAAGTCATCCAAAAAACACAGGGAATTTCCGAAACAGCCATGAATTTTCACGGTACCACGATACTGGCGATCCGGCATGCCGGAAAAGCGGCAATCGCCGGAGACGGACAAGTGACCTTTCAGGACACCATCGTCAAACATCACGCCAGAAAAGTCCGGCGGATCTTTCAGGATCGGATCATTGTGGGGTTTGCGGGATCCACGGCCGACGCCCTGACCCTTTCTGAAAAACTGGAGGCGAAGCTGGAGCGGACCAACGGCAACCTGACACGCGCGGCAGTGGAACTGGCCCGGGACTGGAGAAACGATAAGTACCTCCGGAAACTGGAAGCCATGATGATTGCCATGGATGAAAACCGCCTGTTTCTGTTGTCCGGCAACGGAGATATCATCGAACCGGATGATAACATCATCGGCATCGGGTCCGGCGGAGTTGCAGCCCAAGCCGCGGCCATTGCCCTCATCCGGCATTCCGGAATGGGAACCATCGAAATCCTGAGATCCTCCATGGAAATCGCTGCTTCCCTTTGTGTATACACCAACTCCGATATCACCATAGAAGAACTTTGATTCATGGACTCTCTCAGGCCGTTTGAAATCGTCCAGGAACTGGACAAATACATCATCGGGCAGAATCAGGCCAAGCGTTCCGTGGCCATCGCCCTTCGCAACCGGTGGCGCCGGCTTCAGGTTCCCTCGGAGATGCAAGAGGAAATCGCCCCGAAAAACATCATCCTGATCGGTCCGACCGGCGTGGGGAAAACGGAAATCGCCAGGCGCATATCCCGACTGGCCGACTCGCCTTTTATCAAGGTCGAGGCGAGTAAATTCACGGAAGTCGGTTATGTCGGACGGGATGTGGAATCCATGGTGCGCGACTTGGTGGAAATGACCGTCACCCTGATAAAGGCGCGCGAACAGGATGCCGTCCGACCCCGGGCCGCCTCTGTCGCCGAGGAACGGATGTTGGACCTGCTTCTTCCCAAGCCCCGAACCCCTGCCATGGAAACCGGCCAGGAAATGCAGTTGGAGTTGGTGGCCCCGGCAGGCGACGAACCTGCCTCCACCCGGGAAAAACTGCGGGCTATGCTCCGTGCCGGAAAGTTGGACAACCGGTTTGTGGACTTGGATGTACCGGATCGGTCCATCCCGACGGTCGAAGTTTTTTCCAATCTGGGGATGGAAGAACTGGGGTTCAACTTTCGGGATATGTTGAGCAACCTGCTTCCCAAAAACACCCGCCGGAGAAAACTCAAAGTTCCGGAAGCTCTGAAAATTCTCACCCAGGAGGAAGCCCAGAACCTGATCGACATGGACCTCATCGTCAGCCGGTCCATCGAAAAGGTGGAGCAGGCAGGCATCATCTTCCTGGACGAAATCGACAAGGTTGTCAGCCGGGGCCAAAGCCAAGGGCCGGAGGTTTCCCGGGAAGGGGTTCAGCGGGACCTGCTGCCCATTGTCGAGGGATCCACGGTGAACACCCGATACGGACCGGTCCGCACGGATCACATTCTGTTCATCGCCTCCGGCGCTTTCCATGCGGTCAAACCTTCGGATTTGATTCCCGAGCTCCAGGGGCGATTTCCGATTCGGGTGGAATTACAGTCCCTGAAAAAAGACGATTTCGTTCGGATCCTGACCGAGCCCCAAAACGCCCTCATTCTTCAGTATACCGAGTTGTTGAAAACCGAAGGGATCGATCTCGTGTTCCAGAAAGACGCCGTCCAGCGGATTGCGGAATTCGCCGAAGATGTCAATGCCTCGACCGAAAACATTGGTGCCAGAAGACTCCACACCCTGCTGGAAAAATTGCTGGAGGACATCCTGTTCGATGCCCCCGGACTCCCGGAGAACCGGGTTGAAATCGATTCCGAATACGTTAACCGCCGACTCGACGGAATTCGGAAAGACGAAGATCTCAGCCGTTTCATCCTGTAAGAATGATCTGTTGGGCAGTTTTGTTTGATCCGTGATCCCGACAAACTTGACACCGGTTGGGCACCGGAGTGCGACGTACCCGAGGAGAAAATGATGTTGACACCGAATGTGGCCGATATACTGGTCGAATCGTTACCCTATATCCGGCGGTTCCGCAAAATGACGGTCGTGGTCAAATACGGCGGACACGCCATGGTGGATGACCAATTGAAGGCGGATTTCGCCCGGGACATCACCCTGCTCAAATTCATCGGCCTGAACCCGGTGGTGGTGCACGGCGGCGGCCCGCAGATTAATTCGGTATTGAAACAGATGAACATCTCCCCGCAGTTTGTCCGGGGAATGCGGCTGACCGACGCTGCCACCATGGATGTAGTGGAAATGGTTCTGGGAGGCAAGATCAACAAAGCCATCGTCGCTCAGATCAACGAACAGGGCGGAAAGGCCGTGGGACTCAGTGGAAAAGACGGCGGTCTGATCACAGCCAGGAAAATGCAGATTGTCTACCGCAAGGATGAAACCAGTCCTCCGGAAATCATCGACCCGGGGTTGGTGGGCGAAGTGACCCGAATCGATCCCGAAATCATCCACACGCTGACAGGGCAGGGTTTCATCCCGGTAATCGCCCCGGTCGGGGCCGGTACCGAAGGCGAAACCTATAACATCAACGCCGACCTGGTCGCCGGCAAGATCGCCTCGGCCCTTTCCGCGGGCAGACTGATCCTGTTAACCGACGTTGACGGCGTTCTGGATTCCTCGGGGGCCCTGATTTCGTCCGCCACCAGAGAAAGCGCCTCCCGAATGATTGAAAACGGAATCATTACCGGCGGTATGATACCCAAGGTGGAATGCGCCTTGGACGCCATCCGCAACAACGTACAGAAGGTCCACATCATCAACGGCAAAAAGCGCCATGCGCTTCTATTGGAACTTTTCACCGACAAAGGCATCGGAACGGAATTCACCCCATGAACAGTCAAATCATGTCCACTGCGGACCAACTCATCGCGGCGACGTACAAACGTTTTCCCGTCGTTTTAACCCGGGGAAGCGGGTGCCGGGTCTGGGACGAAACCGGAAAAACCTACCTGGACTTTGTGGCCGGCATCGCCGTCTGCAACCTCGGGCATTGCCATCCGGACATTGTCCGGGCGATCGTCAAACAGGCCGGAATACTGATCCATGTTTCGAACCTCTACTATACCGTCCCGCAGACCGAACTGGCCCGTGTGATCATTGACAATTCCTTTGCCGACCGAGTTTTTTTCTGCAACAGCGGTGCCGAGGCAAACGAAGCTGCGGTCAAGCTGGCTCGGAAATATTTCAAAGACCGGGGAGAGACAGACCGGTACGAGATCCTGTCCATGAAACAATCCTTTCACGGCCGGACCATGGGTGCTTTGTCCGCCACCGGACAGGATAAAATCCGCACCGGATTCGACCCGGTGTTGCCTGGTTTCGATTTCGTTCCATTTGACGATATTGATGCGCTGGCGGGCCGTATGAATTCCCGGACATGTGCCGTAATTTTGGAACCCATCCAGGGGGAAGGCGGCATACGAACCCCCTCTCCCGGATATCTTCCGAAGGTTCGGGAGATTTGCGACTATCACGGAGCCTTGCTGATTTTCGATGAAATTCAAACCGGCATGGGGCGGACCGGGACACTGTTCGCCTACGAGCAGTTTGAAACCCCACCGGATATCATGACCTTGGCCAAGGGGCTTGCCAACGGTCTGCCCATGGGAGCGATGCTGGCCCGGGAATCCGTCGCTGCGGCCTTCGGAGCCGGAGCCCACGCCACTACCTTCGGAGGGACCCCCCTTGTTACCGCGGCATCCCGTGCGGTTTTCGACGTTGTGCTGGGCCAGGATATTCTGTCCAATTGCCGGGAAACCGGTAATTATTTCAAATCCAGACTACTGGAACTGAAAGACCGGCACCCCGTGGTGTCGGATGTGAGAGGACTGGGCCTGATGTTGGGCATGGAGCTTCTGGTGGACGGCGCACCGGTGGTGTCCGCCTGCCTGGACAAAGGCTTTCTGATCAACTGCGTTCAGGGGAATGTGTTGCGCTTTGTTCCGCCGCTGGTTATCCAGACCGCGGAAATCGATGCTCTGATCGATTGCCTGAACGACATTCTTCCGACCGTTTCCGCCTGAAAAGTTTGGTCGGATCGCGATATGGGGCGGTAGTCCGTTGGACCGCCGGACGGGAGTCACCGTGAAAAAAGATCTGTTAACCCTGTTGGACCTCGAAAAGAAAGACTTTGATGCCCTTTTCAACCGCGCCGCTGAACTGAAAACCCGGCGGAAACAAGGCATTCGGGAGACCGGACTGGCCGGGAAATCGCTGGGCCTGATCTTTGATAAACCCTCCACCCGTACCCGGATATCTTTTGAAACCGCGATGATCCAGATGGGAGGTATTCCCCTGTTCATCAGCACGAAAGACACCCAGGTCAGCCGCAACGAGCCGATCATGGACACGGCCCGTGTTCTTTCC
This sequence comes from uncultured Desulfobacterales bacterium, assembly GCA_964614125.1. Classification (GTDB taxonomy): domain Bacteria; phylum Desulfobacterota; class Desulfobacteria; order Desulfobacterales; family Desulfatirhabdiaceae; genus UBA4064. The sequence goes on from CAZTKB010000040.1 coordinate 10,598, forward strand.
CGGTACTTGGACGGCATCGTCATCCGGACTTTTTCCCAGGACATCCTGGAGGAATATGCGGCTTTTTCCGACATCCCGGTCATCAACGCGTTGACGGACCTGTATCACCCGACTCAGGTCCTAAGTGACCTTTTGACCGTGGTCGAACAAAAAGGCGGATACGAAGGAATCATTGTGGCTTGGGTTGGCGACGGCAACAATGTGGCACATTCCTGGATCAATGCGGCCTCCATTCTGGGTTTCGAACTCCGCCTGGCCTGCCCCAAAGATTATTTTCCGGATGCGGCCATCCGAAAACGGGCGGAAACGAAATGCGGGGGAAAGATCCTCGTCATGGAAAACCCCACTGAAGCGGTTACGGACGCGGATGTAATCTATACCGACGTGTGGGCCAGCATGGGTCAGGAAACCGAATCCACAGCCCGCAAGCTGATTTTCCGAGACTACCAGGTCAACGAGGATCTTGTAGCCCGGGCCAAACCGGACGCGATCGTTATGCATTGCCTCCCGGCCCACCGGGGGGAGGAAATCACGGAGTCACTTCTGGAAACACCGGATTCCGTGATCTGGGACCAATCGGAAAACAAATTGCATATGAATAAGGCGATTCTGGAAGCATTCATGAAAGGAGATCTGTCGTGTCAGACAAGATAAACAAGGTGGTGCTGGCGTATTCCGGAGGACTGGACACCTCGGTCATTCTCAAATGGCTGATGGAAACCTACGACTGTGAGGTCGTCGCATTTTCGGCCGACATCGGTCAGGAGGAAGATCTGGATAAAGTCCGGCGGAATGCCGAAAAAACCGGGGCATCCCGAATTTACATCGAAAACCTGCAGGAAACGTTCGTTCGGGACTATGTATTTCCGGCATTCCGGGCCAATGCGATATACGAAGGGCAGTATCTTCTCGGAACATCTCTGGCCAGGCCCCTGATCGCGCGCAGGCAGATCGAAATCGCTGCCATGGAGCAGGCGGATGCGGTCAGCCACGGTGCCACTGGAAAAGGCAACGACCAAGTCCGTTTCGAGTTGACCTATTTCGCGTTCCATCCGCATATCCGGATCATCGCCCCCTGGCGGGAGTGGAATCTGACCTCCCGGACCGCTCTCATGGAATACGCCAGAAAAAAAGGAATCGAAGTACCGACCACCCCGGCCAAACCCTACAGTTCCGATGCCAACATGTTGCATATCAGCTACGAGGGGGGTATTCTGGAAGATCCCTGGAGCGAACCTCCCGAGGATATCTTTCAATTGACGACATCGCCACGGATGGCTCCGGATCAGCCGGAAGAAATCGAAATCACCTTTGAGTCCGGCAATCCTGTCGCTCTGAACGGGGAAACGCTTTCTCCGGCCCCCATGCTGCAAGCGCTCAACCGCCTGGGAGGAAGACACGGAATCGGTCGGGTAGATCTGGTGGAAAATCGGTTCGTGGGCATGAAATCCCGAGGTGTCTACGAAACCCCCGGAGGCACCATTCTTCGTGCTGCCCACATGGCGATGGAATCCATCACCATGGACCGCGAGGTCATGCATATTCGGGACGGCCTGATTCCCAAATACGCGGAATTGGTGTATTATGGGTTCTGGTATTCACCGGAAATGAAACTGCTGCAGAACCTGATTGACGACACGCAGAAAAGGGTCTCCGGAATCGTCCGGATGGAACTCTACAAGGGGGTCTGCCGGGTATTGGGAAGAAAGTCCGACCATTCCCTTTACAATCTGGATTTCGCCACCTTCGAGGACGATTCGGTCTACCGCCAGAAGGACGCGGAAGGTTTCATCCGCCTGAACGCCCTTCGCCTGCGCATCCAGAACTTGATGCAGGCCGCCGGCTGACCCGCCGGAGCCATAACTTTCAACCCAAACGATTACGACCATGTCCGATAAACTCTGGGAAGGCCGATTCACGGAACACACCGACCGGGCCGTCGAACTGTTCACCTCCTCCATCGATGTCGACAAGCGGCTGTACGCCTATGATATTCAAGGCAGTATCGCTCACTGCCGCATGCTCGCCAAAGCTTCCATTATTACCCAGGAGGAGTCGACACGTCTGATCGAAGGATTGGGTATTATCCAGCAAGAAATCCAGCGCGGGGATTTCGAATATGACCACAGTCTGGAAGATATCCATATGCATATCGAAACCCGGTTGTTTCAACTCGTGGGAAAGACCAGACAAAAACTGCATACCGCCAGAAGCCGCAATGATCAGGTAGCCTTGGATTCGCGGATGTACCTCCGGGATCATACCCGAGCCATCATCCGCTTGCTGCTGCGTCTGCAGGAAACGCTGGTCCGCCTGGCGGAAAACACAATGGATGTCATCATGCCCGGATACACCCATCTGCAGCGGGCCCAACCGGTCCTTCTGGCCCATCATTTCCTGGCCTATTACGAAATGTTTCAACGAGATGCGGACCGATTCGCCGATTGCCTGAAACGGATGGATGTGATGCCCCTGGGTGCCGCAGCCCTGGCCGGAACCACCTATCCCATCGACCGGTCGGTTACGGCGTCCCTGCTGCATTTTTCCGAAATTTCGGAAAACAGCATGGATGCGGTTTCAGACCGGGATTTCATGCTCGAATTCCTTTCAGCCGCCTCCATCTGTATGGTGCATTTCAGTCGCCTGTCCGAGGAAATGATCCTGTGGTCCACCCAGGAATTCGGGTTCATCGAACTCCCCGACTCTTTTGCCACCGGAAGCAGCATTATGCCGCAGAAAAAAAACCCGGATGTGGCGGAATTGGTACGGGGCAAAACCGGTCGGATCTTTGGGAACCTTATCGCCCTTCTGACCCTGATGAAATCCCTTCCCATGGCCTATAATCGGGATATGCAGGAAGACAAGCCACCCGTGTTTGACACCATCGATAAGCTGTCCGCCTGTATAGACATCTACATCCGCATGCTTCCGCTGATTCGTTTCCGCCGGGACCGGATGCTGACCGCAACTTCCACCGGCTTCATCAATGCCACGGATCTTGCGGATTATCTGGTCGTTCACGGAGTTCCCTTTCGGGAAGCCCATGGATGCGTCGGCCGGGCCGTCGGGTATGCACTTTCCCAGGGGAAGGAACTCCACGAACTCACCCTGATTGAACTCCAATCGTTTTCCCCGGTCATCGGCGAAGATGTTTTCCAGGTGCTGACTCCGGAGAGTATGATCAACCGCCGTATTTCCTACGGTGGAACCGCCGCCGACAACGTACGCCGCGCGATCACGCATGCCGCCGAGCGGATCCGTCAGGCTGAATGCCGATATCCCTGACCCGTCAATTCCCGTTTGGCCCTTAACCGGCCCGGACGGGGTCTTCGAGAAAGAGGTGGCCCATGAAGCAACATATTACAACTCATTCATTGATCCTGTTCTGTTGCCTTTGTATCCTGTCGGCGGCGGGAACCGCCGGTTGCGGAAGAAAAACCTATCCCGTGGCCCCGAATCAGATCGAACCGGCCGCAGTGACGGATCTGGCCGGACAAGTCGACGCCGGTATCGTCCGGCTGACCTGGTCTGTTCCGGCCTCCCAGCCCCCTGTTATTCGATTTGTTGTGTACAAGGCCGCCCGTCCGGTTTCGGAAGCAGACTGTGAAAACTGCCCGATGCTTTTCGTGAAGGCCGGAGAAGTCCCCATCGTACATCCAAAGCACCGGATTGATTCCCGCGCGGAATTCACCGAACGGGTGAAACCCGGATACATCTACACCTACAAGGTCATCGGAATGACAGATAAGGACATCCCGTCAGAGGATTCCAATCTGACAGATCCTATCCGTACCGAATAAGGATTTTGCCGACATCCTCTGAACCACGGAGTTTGCTATGCATCATTTTCAATACCGAGATCATCAGATGTACTGTGAGGACATCCCGGTCTCCGCGATCGCCGACGCCGTCGGAACTCCATTTTATTTGTACAGCCATTCCACCTTGGTCCGGCATTACCGGGCCTTCCACAACGCCTTCCACGGCCTGGACCGGATGGTCTGTTATTCGGCCAAAGCCAACACCTCCCATGCCGTGCTGAAAACCCTCTCCGGGCTCGGCGCCGGACTCGATATCGTATCCGGCGGAGAGTTGTTCCGTGGTCTCCAGGCCGGATTCGATCCCAAAAGGATCGTATACTCCGGCGTGGGCAAGCGTATGGATGAAATCGACTATGCCCTGAATACCGGGATCCTGATGTTCAACATTGAGTCTCCGGAAGAACTGGAAGTCATCCATGCCCGGGCTCGAGCGTTGAACGCGACCGCGACAATCGGTATTCGAGTCAACCCGGACGTCGATCCACAGACCCACCCCTATATCTCCACAGGCCTTCGGAAAAACAAGTTCGGAATCGACACCCAATCGGCGGTGGAGACATACCGAAAAGCCCGGGAAATGAAACATATCCGCGTGGCCGGCATCGACTGCCACATCGGTTCCCAGATCACCCACGTCAAACCGTTCGAAGATGCCCTCCAGAATCTGTTGGAGCTGATCGATCACCTGGAAACTTCCGGGGTGTCCATCGAGTACCTGGATATGGGCGGCGGATTGGGAATTTCCTATGGAGAGGAGACCCCTCCTCATCCTACCGAATACGCATCCGCCATCACACGGGTTCTGGGTAACCGGAAAATCCGCTTGATTTTTGAGCCCGGAAGAGTGATCGTCGGCAATGCGGGTATCCTCGTCACCCGGGTTTTGTACCGGAAATCCGGCAGTGCCAAGGAATTTGTCATCACCGATGCGGCAATGAATGACTTGATGCGCCCGATCCTGTATGATGCCTATCACGAAATCCTGCCGGTGACCGAAGCGATCTCCTCCGGGGATGTTCTGGCTGACGTGGTGGGACCGATTTGCGAATCCGGGGATTTCCTGGCCCAAGGCCGCCGAATTCCGGAGGTCCGACGCGGTGATCTCCTCGCGGTCATGAGTGCCGGAGCCTATGGATTTTCCATGTCCTCCAATTACTGTTCCCGTTTGCGGGTGGCGGAAGTCATGGTCAAGGGTAGCGAATACGCGGTCATCCGGGAACGGGAAACCCTCTCCGACCTGATCCGGGGGGAGTCTGCCCCTTCATTCCTGTAAAGGTGGCTTTCGATGAATCCTTTAAATTTTTATAAGATGAGCGGGGCCGGCAATGACTTCATTCTGATCGACAACCGCGGGAAAGTGGTGGACGAACTCACACTGCGGGAAATGATTATCGGAATTTGCCGGCACAAACTGTCCGTCGGAGCAGACGGCGTCATTCTGATTGAAAATTCCCCCACGGTGGACTTTGCCTGGCGGTTTTTCAACGCGGACGGCAGCACGGCCGAGATGTGCGGCAACGGGGCACGATGCGCAGCCCGCCTTGCTGTCATGTTGGAAATCGCCGGCAATGATCTTCGATTTGAAACCCTGGCCGGCGTTATCCAAGCCCGGGTTTCCGCAGAAGGACTGGTCAAGATCCGTCTGACCGACCCCTCCGCGCCCAGGCTTCAACTTTCGGTCTCTCTATCCACCGGAATTCAAACTGTTCACGCCATCAACACCGGCGTTCCCCATATCGTCATCGAAACAACAGATATCCGAAACACGAAAGTGGTGGAAATCGGCCGGGAAATACGGAATCATAATGATTTTTCTCCGGCAGGAACGAATGTCAATTTCGTGAGTTTCCACGAGGACGGATATCTTTCCGTACGGACCTACGAACGCGGTGTGGAAAACGAAACCTTGGCCTGCGGGACCGGATCCACGGCCGCCGCATTGGTAATGTCCGCCCTGCATCAACTCCCTTCTCCAGTCCGTATCCGGACCGAGAGCGGAGCCTTTCTGAATATATATTTTACGCAAAACGCGGACGGCCGTTTTTCAGATCTGTTTCTGGAAGGAGACGCCCGCCTGATCTACACGGCTCAACTGAACGACGAAGCCTGGAAATGAGAGGACAACAGCAAATGAGTATGCAGATTGAAATATCCAATCGGCTGAAAAGCCTTCCCCCATACCTGTTCAAGGAAATCGACGCCCAGAAAGCGGTGGTCCGCAACCAAGGGGTTGATATCATCGATCTCGGAGTCGGCGACCCGGACATGCCAACCCCTCCCCATATTATCGATGCTCTCCACCAAGCGGCAAAGGATCCGGCAAACCACCGGTATCCTTCCTATTCCGGAATGGGGGCCTTCAACCGCTCTGTCGCCAATTGGTATCAAAGCCGTTTTGGTGTGCAGGTCGATGCCGACCGGGAAGTTGTTACGCTGATCGGGTCTAAGGAAGGGATCGCCCACATACCGCTGGCCTTCATCAACCCCGGAGACCTGGCCCTTGCCAGCAGTCCGGGCTACCCGGTGTATCATACCGGGGTGGGGTTCGCCGGAGGAGAGACCTGGTTCATGGATCTTCACAAATCCAACGGTTTTCTGCCGGATCTGAACGCTGTCCCGAAAGAAATAGCCCGCAAAGCCAAGCTGATGTTCATCAACTATCCCAACAACCCGACCTCAGCCGTCGCGGACAAGGCCTTTTTCGAATCCGTTGTCCGGTTCGCAGAAGAAAACCAGATCATCGTCTGTCATGACGCCGCCTATTCGGAAATTGCCTTCGACGGATACAAACCCCTCAGTTTTCTCCAAGTGGAAGGGGCAAAATCCGTGGGTATCGAATTTCATTCCCTGTCCAAAACCTATAACATGACCGGATGGCGCCTTGGT
>CAZTKB010000041.1:0-17149 GCA_964614125.1 uncultured Desulfobacterales bacterium
AGTGACGAAGGATGCAGCGCAACGCAGCATCCGGACTTTTTACGAAGCCATCAAATATAACAACAGCGGACCACAGGGGGATGGAGGAATGAAGCGGACGGTAATTACGGGGACCGGCAGATATCTGCCTCCGAGGCGTATCGCAAACCAGGATCTCGCACAATGGATGGATACCAGCGATGAATGGATTCGGCAGCGAACCGGGATCGAACAACGTTTCTGGATTCCGGAAGGGGGAGGCATGGGGGCGTCCGACATGGGACGGGAAGCCGCCCTCCTCGCTCTAAAACGGGCAGGATGGGATGCCGGGGATATCGATTTGATCATTTTCGCCACTCTGAGCCCGGATATCGATTTCCCGGGATCCGGATGTCTCTTGCAGGACAAGCTGGGACTCGAAACGACCCCGGCCTTGGATATCCGGCAGCAATGCTCCGGTTTTGTGTATGGTGTCGCTGTTGCGGATGCTTTTATTCGTAGCGGGGTGTACCAGAGAATTCTGTTTGTGGGTTCCGAGGTTCATAGCACCGGCCTGGATATTTCCACCCGGGGACGTGATGTCGCGGTCATTTTTGGAGATGGTGCCGGTGCCGTGTGTCTGGAAGGCGCGGATGGAAATAGTTCGGCAGGAGTTCTCGGAACCGTTCTGCATGCCCAGGGCCGGTATGCGGACAGTCTGATGATGGAGGCCCCCGCTTCCCGCCTGAATCCCCGGATCAGTGTGGAACTGGTTGAACAGGGGCGCCACTTTCCGACCATGGATGGAAAGGCGGTCTTTAAACACGCTGTCAGAAGGCTCCCGCAGGTGGCACGCGAGGTGCTGGAAAAAGCCGGTCTGGGACTCGAGGACGTGGATCTGGTGATCCCGCACCAGGCCAATCTGCGGATCAACCAAGCCTTTCAACAAGCCATGAATCTGCCGGACGAAAAAATTTTCCACAACATTCAGCGGTATGGCAATACCACTGCGGCCAGCATTCCTATCGCACTGGATGAGGCGATTGAAACCGGCCGGGTGATGTCCGGTTCCACCTTGCTGTTTCTGGGGCTTGGGGCCGGCCTGACCTGGGGAGCCGTTGTCTACCGCCATCCCTGACTCCGGATGCCATCCAATCTGATTTTATCCAATAATATCCGACAGGACACGACATGCAAGAAAATCATCTGAGGACCCGGCATCCACTGCTGATTCTGGCAGCCGGAATCACCGGGGCCATCGGCTCGACCTTGTGCGCCGCCGTCGCCAGCCTTCCGGATCGTCCGGAACAGGTAAAACCGTTTTTGACGACCGCCGGCCGTTTCCCTTATCTGCCTCTGGAAAAGACTTGGATCGCCGGATGGGATCGGGAAACACGAACGGTTCCCGATGCGATCCGCGAGCACGGGGTGTTGCCGCATGAAATGGTTTCCAGGCTCCAGACTCGTCTGGAGGGAATCCCGGTTCGGCCCTCGCCGCCTTCATCCATGCGGGTGGAAGAACAGGTCACCCGGATTCGCCTGGATATGGAAGGCTTCCGGAAGAGCTGTCCGGGAGCTTTCCCGGTTCTGGTGAACCTTCTTCCAGCCGCTCCTCCGGCGGGTCTGGAACAGTGCCTGGATCTCGATTCCGTGAAGTCCTGTGTGGATATCGCCCAATTTCCGGATATGGCCTATGTACTCGCGGCGTTGGAGGCCGGAATTCCGGTGGTGAATTTTACCCCCAATTCCGTGGAAATTCCGGCGGTGGCCGCCGCTTTTGCCCAACAGCGGATCCCTCTTTGCGGCCGGGACGGGAAAACCGGCCAAACATATTTCAAGGTGGTACTGGCCTCCGCTTTTCGGGCTAGAAACCTGACTATCGATGGATGGTACAGTCTGAATATCCTGGGCAACGCCGACGGAGCCAATCTGATGGATCCGGACCGATGTGCGGGTAAGCGGTCCAACAAGACCGATCTGCTGGATGAAATTCTGGGATACCCGGTGGGGAAAGGCCGGACGGATTGCCACAAGGTTCATATCGATTATTACCCTCCACGGGGAGATGCCAAGGAAGCCTGGGATGTGATCGATTTTTCCGGTCTTTTCGGATTACCCATGAGCCTTCGGTTGAACCTGCAGGGAAGGGATTCCATTCTGGCAGCCCCTATGGTTTTGGATCTGGCCCGCTGGATGGCCGCGGCCCAATTGTTCGGCCGTGGCGGGCTGATTCCGGACGTGGGGTTTTATTTCAAAAAGCCGATGGGAGAAAGACCGGGACTGACTTTTGAGGACCAGCTGCGTCAACTCCGGGAATGGGGGGATACGCTTTCGGCAAATGGGGGGATGGCATGATATTCGGATACAGCACCAACGCCTATGTTCGGTTTTCCTTGACAGAGTCTTTCCGGCGGATTGCCGGGCTGGGATTCCGGGGTGTGGAAATCATGTGCGACCGGCCTCATCTCTACCCCCCCGATTACCGCGAATCGGATATCGGCGATTTGAATCGGGCCTTAGCCGATGCCGGCCTGCGGGTAACGAATCTCAACAGTTTCACCCTGTTTGCTGTCGGCGACACCTATCTGCCTTCCTGGATCGAACCGGAATCATCCCGAAGGGAAATCCGGATTCGACATACTCTCGATTGCCTGAAACTGGCCGGTGCACTGGGGTGCCGGAATATATCCATACCTCCCGGCGGGCCGTTGGAAAAATCGATGGGACGTCCAGAAGCGTTTCGACTGTTTTATCAGGGCCTGGAACGAGTGGTTCCGCTGGCGGAATCCCTGCAAGTTCGCCTGCTGGTGGAGCCGGAGCCGAACCTGCTGTTGGAAAGGACCGAAGAATTCCGGGAGTTCATCCGGGGAATCCGTTCTTCCTGGGTGGGGCTGAATTTTGATATCGGGCATTTCTTCTGCGCCGGTGAAAATCCGGCTCAGGCTTTCGAGACCCTTTTTGCCTGGATCGGACATGTTCATATCGAAGATATCGCGCCCGATCGTTCCCACCGCCACCTCATCGCCGGGTTGGGTGCTATTGATTTTTCCGAGATTTTCGCCCGGATGGTCGCGCTGGGGTATAAGGGGGACATCAGCCTGGAATTGTATCCCTATGTGGATGCACCGGATGAGGCCGGAGAACAGAGTCGAACTCATTTGCTGCCCCTTATGCGGGCTGCGGGGCTGGTAATTTAAAAGTCCATCTGAACATGGATCTGCCAGCCTGCCCAATCCGAGGATGGGGAGGTCCGGATGTGGTACCGGTCACGCATCCGGTTGACCGCATCCTGCCGAAGGCGGTCGTTGGTTTTGTGAGCCGCGTTTACCCCGCCATAGATATTACCCAGATAAAATCCGCTGCCCACAAAGGCAATCGCACCTCCCAGGGCCGGATTTCCATCGGAAAACGACTCCACTGCGGCAAGGATCAAGAGGCCGTTTACCAGAAACGACGTGATTGCGTCCTGGTATCGATGGCAGTAAGCATACCCTCCGCCCGGAATCAGCGAGAGAATCCCCGCCAGCGTTGGATCTTTCCGGGGTAGAGACGCCGCATCGGCCAGATCCATCTTCAATTCCTCGATCGGCAGCCATGGCGGTCCGTCCGGGCCGATTGGCTCCAATGTTCTGGCCGCCCCCACAAAGTCCCCGGTTTCCGTGTCAATCCAGGCCATTCGGTATAAGACCGCGTGCCGCAGGTCCGGATCATCGGTTTTTTCCAGCAGACTTTCCAGCGTTTTCCGGGCCTCATCCGGATGGTTTTGTTTCATATGTCCGCTGCTCAACAGGAAATGGGAACGCACAAAAATATCGCTGTTCGAGCTTTCCCGAATCAGACCCCGAAAGGCTTCCACGGCCTCGGAAAACTCCTGGTTTCGATGATAGGCGAGAGCCTTTCGGAACCGGGCCTGTTCAACCCGTTCGTCCTGCGGGAAAAAATGAACGAACCGGTCGAATTCCGTGATTGCCCGGTCATAGTCGCCGGATTGGAAATAATTTTCCGCGAAACGGAACTGTTCCTCCGCGTCGATGATCCGGTTATCCGCGCCCGCGGTGGACACCGCAGTCAAGAGAAAATACCCGATCCAACCGATGACCGTCAACCGCTGGAACGCCGTGATATTCATGGGGGTAGTTCCTTTCCAATCCGCTCATTGGCTTCTACCGGATCCCAGGTTTGGATTCGTCCGTTGTGGATTACACCCGGGGACAGGTGTATTTCATCTCTTCCGCATCGGATCAGGCGTTCGCAGGTCATAATCCATCCCCAAAACCAGCCATGCCGCCGGAAGGCCTCACCGGCATAGGCAGAGCAGGATGGCACCATGGGGCACCGATCTCCGTCGATCGGAGAGATGTATGTCTGATACCAGGAGAGAATGCCTGGATTCCGGGTTGGTTTGCCGGAATCGCGAAGACCTTCCCCGGAGGCGCACCCTGACAGGCAGACAGCCAGGAGGATGAGCGGCCAGGTGAGACAGATGCGGCCCGGATGCCTTCCGGTGGTTTTCCCGGCGGCATTCCATATCTTCATCGATGGGTCACCCGGAATACTTCTTCCAGAGAGGTGCTTCCTTCCATCACCTTTCGGAGGCCGTCTTCCCGGAGGGTCGTCATTCGGGATGCCAGGGCTTCCCGCCGAATCTGACCCGCGTCATAGGTTTTCAGAATCAGGTTTCGCAGCCGATCGTCCAGAATCATGATCTCGAAAATTCCCATACGGCCCCGGTAGCCGGTATGAAAGCAGGCCGGACAGCTTCCGGCGCGATAAAAGGGGCCGGCCGGCAGATCCGGTGGAAGTCCTACCTGCTCGAGAATCAATGGATCCGGTTGATACGGAATTTTGCATGCAGGACACAGCACCCGGATCAGGCGTTGTGCAGCCACCCCGATGAGAGAGGAGGATATCAGGAAAGGCTCGATGCCGATGTCCACCAGTCGGGTGATGGCGCCGGCCGAATCGTTGGTGTGCAGGGTGGAAAAGACCAGGTGTCCTGTCAGGGCGGATTGCACGGCGATATCCGCGGTTTCCCGGTCCCGGATTTCACCGACCAGGATGACATCCGGATCCTGGCGGACAATGGAGCGAAGACCTCTGGCAAATGTCAGATCGATTCGGGGGTTGACCTGGATTTGACTGATTCCGTTGATTTGGTATTCCACCGGATCCTCGATGGTGATGATGTTGACCGACGGCCGGATCATGGAAGAAAGGATGGCGTACAGAGTGGTGGTTTTCCCGCTACCGGTGGGACCGGTAACCAGAAAGATGCCATGCGGGGATTGAATGGCCTCCTGCAGATGATGGAGATGATCTTCGGACAACCCCAGTTCGTTAAGATGGAGCAGGGAAGAGGATTTGTTCAACAGCCGCAGGACGATACGTTCCCCGAAAGAGGTCGGGATGGTGGAGACCCGGATGTCGATGCGCTGGTTCCCGATCCGGACATCCATACGGCCGTCCTGAGGAAGCCTTTTTTCCGCAATGTTCATTCCGGCCATGATTTTGATGCGGGATATCAGGGCCGGCTGGATATGCCGCGGCGGAGCGGCCAGATCGTAGAGAAGACCGTCGATTCGATATCGTATTTGGACATGGTCCGGATAGGCTTCGATATGGATGTCACTGGCACGGGCCCGAACAGACCGGGATATGACCTGATTGACCAGCCGGATGATCGGGGCATCTCCGACATCTTCCAGTAGATCGGCTCCGGTTTCGATCCCTCCGGGGAGCGGATCAGTATCCGGTTCCAGATCCAGGACCATCGGTTCCGCGAGAGGTGGATCCGTGTCATACATTCGATTCAATGCAGACAGGATCGCTTCCCGTGTGGAAAAGACGACGCCGGCCGAATCGGGTCCCAGCATTCTGACCAGATCGTCCTTGGCTTGGAAACAGGCGGGATCATTAACGGCCACGACGATGGAAAAATCGGAAATCGATGAATCGGCCAGCACCGGGACCATCATGTATTTCTTCAGATATTGGAGCGGAATCTCTCGGACAATTCGCGACTGCAGGACGGGATCCAGTCCGGCCCGCGAAAGCTCCGGATGAAAGGGGATCCGGTACAACCGGCTGTAAGCCGAAAGCAGTTCGGTTTCCATCGTTATCTGCTTTTGCAGGAGATTCTCATGAAAGGAGACGCCGTCATCCGGCACGGTTTTTTCCGGTTCGGTAGCTGAAAGTCCCGCTTCCGCCTGGAGAAACGCGTGAAAATGCCGCGAATCAGGGGTCTTTAAGGAAAGAGGGTGGTTTGACATTATCCTGAATAATTCCATCCATTTGTTCTTTTTTCTGGTTATGGACCTGACTGGCTTCCACCGGGTTCTGAACGACCCGGGGGGTTAGAAACACAAAGAGATTGGTTTTTTCACGTCCCCGGGAAAGGGATTTAAAAAGCCACCCGGCTCCGGGGATATCTCCCAGACAGGGGGTCTTATATTCGGTCTCCGAAAAGCTGTCATCGATGAGTCCGCCGATCACCACGGTATTCTGGTCTTGGACGATCACGGTGGTGGAGATGGTTCTCTTGAGGGTGGTTGGTCTTTCCGCGTTCAAAATGGTTGTAGTTTCGGAATTGATGTCCAGTTTTGTCACTTCCTGGTTGATGTTCAGGCGGACCATGCGATCCTTGCTGATCTGAGGGGTGATTTTCAACGTGATGCCGACGTCTCGGTACTCATATGTGTTGAAGGACTCGAAGGTGCCGGTGGTGCCGGATTTGGTCTGATACGGAACGTTTTTCCCGACCGTGATGACCGCCTCCTCGTTGTCCGTTGTCAGGATCTGGGGGGTGGAGAGAATATGGACATCTTTGTCACGACGATATGCCTTGACGATGGCGGCCAGTCCGGGGAACTTGATTCCTCCGATATCCAGCATTTCGCTGAAAATACCCACTGAAAACCCGGTGGGCAACGTTCCCGGAGTTCCGTCCGGCGGGATCAGGCCGGATATGCCGGGATAGGTGCCGGCTCCGCTGTACCCGCCTCCAAAGGCGCCGCTGCGTCCGCTGACAGTGGTTTCTCCCATCGCGATCCATTCCGTACCCAGATTGAAGTCTTTGTTGACGTTGACCTCCATGATCAGACATTCGATGTAGACCATTGCGCGGGGTATATCCAACTGCTTGATGATTTCCTCCAGCACTTGATATTCATCCTTGTCCGCTGTGATGATCAGGCTGTTGGTCGCCTTGTCCGCCGTGATTCGGACGTTTCCGGACAACAGCGCCGGTCGTCCGGTTTTGGCGGGATCCCCCTCCCCGGATTTCCCCGGCATGTCCTGGAGCACTTTGGCCATTTCCTCGGCGCGGGCGTTTTCCAGGTACACCACCCGCATCCGCTCGTTACCTTTCGGAGTTTCCCGGTCCAGGTTTTGGATGATGGATTCGACACGTCGGGAATAATCGTCGTTGGCCAGCACGACCAGGGAATTGGTCCGGTCATCGGCCACACACCGCACCGGAACATCGGTCCCGCCGGCATCCTCCCGCACCGTTTTTCCCGCAGTGGAAAAAATGGTATCGATCAAACCGGCCAGATGGGATGCATTGGCATAATGGAGGGAAAAGACGGAAACGGTCTTTCCGGTCATGGGGATATCGATGGATTTGATCAAGGCCATCAATCGCTGGATATTGGATTGAACATCCGTGACGATGAGCGTGTTGGTCGACGGGTAGGGGATCATGACGCTGTTTTTGGATATCAAGGCGGAAAACAGCCGGCTGATCTGGGTGGCGTCTGCATACCGAAGCGGGATCAGTTGGGTGACCACCCGGTCGTCCGGGATGCCGCCGGATTCTTCCATCAGCCGGGTTTCGATGTTTTTGGTCCGGGCGTCGGTCATCGGGATGATTTTGACGACGGATCCGGTCTGAACCGTTGTATAGCCATACACCTCCAGCACGGATTCGAAGACCCGGTACGCCTCGTTGATCGTGATTTTTCCGGGGGAAATGATGGTCACTTTACTGTTGACCCGCTGGTCCAGCACAAAGTTTTTCCCGGTCAGATCGCTGATGAATTTCACCAGCAGGGCAATATCGACATTGTTGAAATCAATGCTGATGCGTTCATCGGATGCTGCTGGGAGGGAGACCTGGCGTTTTTTTTCCTGGTGGCTTGGCCTTCCGCCCTCTGGTTGGGCCGGGTAGGCCTCTGCAGTGACGAGCAGGACGGCCAGCACCATGGCCAACCACCGGAAAAAGGTGAAACGGGTATTGCCTGTGAGTATGTTCATGGGACCTATTCTATTTCATATTCGATTGTCTGTTCGCGGTTCGCGCGGCGCAGGTCGAGCCGGACGGCATCCGCGGTCTTGAGGCCGGTGTAGATTTTCAACGCGTCATCCACGGACTCGATCGGCTTGCCGTCCACACCCAGGACGATATCCCCGCTTTGGAGCCCGATCCGGTTGAAAAAGGATCCGGTCTGAATTCCGGTGATTCGTAAACCATCCGGCTTTCCTTCCGTAAAATGGGGAATGATACGAACCTGTTTCATCAGGTTATTGATATCCTGGACGGCTTCGTCCACCTGGCTGCGTTTCAGGTGAAGCCGGTTTCGGCTTTCCCCTGTCACCGCCACTCCGGGGATCGCAGGTGAACTCGCGGATCCCTGCCATTTCTGCATTTCCAATATCTCCCGGTTCCCATCGACCTCCAGAATAACTTTTTCCGGAAAAATGGCCACAATACGGGCGTTTTGTATTTGTTCATCCGATCGGAGCAAATGCTGGACGCCCGTCTTTCCCGCCTCAATGACCGCGCGGGAGCTGTTTCCCGGTCCAACAATTGTTCCCCACAACTTGAGATCCAGAACGGTTCGATCCAGGGCTTCCGTATCGATTGGTCCGGAAGAAACGGCCGGAACCCCGAAAATGTTCCGGTCCAGAATCGATTGAACAGATACCTGAGTTGGCGGCAAAACGGGTTTTTCTGCTGATATGGGCGGAATGTACTGGTAACTGGTTTCGATCGTTTCCAGTTTTCCCTCCAGGTAGGTGTAAGCTCCTTGGACAGCCAGCCGGGAACAAAGGGCAACCAGCAACAGGCTGGTCAGCGTAAAAACGGTGTGTTGAGAAAATCGGAACATCATGGCCGGTTTCCGTCAGTGGGAGGCGTAGCGGGACTGACCGTCCAGCGGATTCTGGTCGGTGAACCGCTGATTTGAAAGGGAATGCCTTCCGAAAACCGTTCGTTCATTTTTGTGAGGATGGATGGATACCGAAAACCGGCCATCAAGGGGTGATGGAGGCGTGCCGTTCCCTTCAGAAGAATCTGAATATCTTCGGGTTTCCCGGCCGGCCGTATGTCTCCGACGACATGGCCGGTGAGATGAGGGCCGGTGAAATCGCATCCAGTCACCCGCACCAGGCCATCCGTAAATTCCAGCCGGGCTTCGATCCGTTGAAAATGAATCATTTCCAGAGCCAACTCCGGTATGTTCACCCCGACTCCCGCATCTGTCACTGTGAAAAGAAGGTTTCCGGAAAAGTTGTTTTCATGAAAGTGACTTTCCATCTCCCAGGTCAAAACCCCCTGGATCGGCCGGTTCAGTTTTTCCTGGAGGATGGGGAATCCCTCCAGTCGGACTTGTTGACCAAAAAGACGAATGTATTCCGGATGTCCGAACCAGCCGGAGGAAACAGACCATTCCCCGTCGATTTTGGCTTGGGGATCCTCAATTTTCAGGATCCAGGTGACGGTGCCGCCTGTCAGGGAAATCTTCCCGGGCCGAATCCGTATTTCCGAGAGGGAAACCGGAGAGGATGCGGGTATCCGCAGGCGGATATCGGAGGCCCGAATTCCCGGTAAGGTATTCAGTTGGATATCGGGAGCAATCCGGCCGATTCGAATCTCTGTATCCGCAAACCGCATCCGGCTTTCCAAGGCACGGCGGATGGCATCAGACGGAAACAAGTGGTATGCCCAGAAACCGGCCGTCGCCAGGCCGAAGGCGACCAGTAGAAAAAAGCGTCGGGTTTTAGGGCTCAAGGGTTTGTACCTGAATCGTCAGATCGATCCGATCCGGCGATGTTTCGGATATCGTCAAAACGGCGGATGAAACCGAAATCAGCAATCCCGAGGTCTCGATACGCTCAATCCAGTCCACCAGTTGTCGAAGAGGTACGGCCCGCAGTTTCATATCCACCATGGACCATTGCAGCGACCGGTCCGAGGAGGGGACTCGGGACGGCTGAATTTGTTGGATCTGTTCCTGGATACCGGCCTCTTCAGCCAACTGGCTCAGAAAAGAAACCAGGGAAAATTCAGGGCTTCTCTGCTTCAGGAGATTCCGCTTGGCTTCCAGTTCTGCGTGGATGATATCGTAATAATTTTTGCGTTCGGCCAGCCGTTCCATGGTGTCCTGTTTGGCAGCGATGGAGCGGGCTATCGTTTGATGGTGATCGGCCAGGGTCCGGATACCTTCCAGTGCGAGGATGCCGGTCAAGATAGCAGTAAGGACACCCAAATACAAAATTTCCCGCCTGTTGAATCGGTGCAACAGGTTCATGGCTTGTATCCATCCATGTCGATTCCCTTCCCTGGATGTCAGTATCCGTTCCGCAAATTCCCGTGCTACCGACCCGCATTACCGGACGGCTTGGAGGGATCATCCGGTTTTTTTCGGGTGTGTTCCGGGCAACCATCGGGAATCAGGAGACATTACAAGGAATTCAGGCATTTGATATTGACATGACCATATTCTGATTATAGAATTATGTATTTAAAGGATACTCAGTATGGGATGTTTTCTTTGCATTGTCAAGCAGGAGCATCCGCGGTTGGATCCCCTGATTGCCGGGCTTTCGGGTTTTCGGTATCCGCGGTGGCTTCACCTCCTTTCAGGCAGTGGGAAGGGCGGTTGACGGATAGTTAGCGAGAGTGGCGGAACCGGCAGACGCACTGGACTTAGGATCCAGCTCTGGTGACAGAATGGGAGTTCAAGTCTCCCCTCTCGCACCACAACCCCATCCTCCCCCCACCGCCGGGCCGATATCCTCCAAAGACTTGTGATTTCCTTGCGATGATCGACAATAACAAACCATTATATATTATTTACCTATTTTCAGGGAAAGGGTGACGGAAACGGACATGAGCTACACGATTGAAGATGTCAGCACCGTAAAAAAAAATGTGGCATTTACCATACCATCCGAAGAGGTGATGGCGGAGCTGAACCAGGCCTATGCCAAGCTGAATGCAGGGGCCAAAGTGAAGGGCTTTCGACCGGGGAAAACGCCTCGCGCCGTATTGGAAAGACTGTACGGCAAGGAGGTGCACCGGGACATTATCACCGATTTGATGCAGAAAGCATTCAGCGATTATGTCCGGGAATCCGGTGTGAACATCCTGGCATTTCGTCCCCGGGAGGAACCGAAACTGGTACCGGGCAATCCTTTTCAGTTTCAAGCCGATATCGAAATCAAACCGGATCTGCCGGATATTGATGTTAAAGGTTTGGAGCTGAGACGGAATCGATACCGCCCCCAAGACGAGGAGATTGAAGTCCAGTTGAAAATGGGGCAGCGGAATTTGGCTGTGATGCAGCCCATTCAGGAAAACCGGCCCTTGCAGGAAGGCGATTTCGTGATCATGGATTATGAGGCGACCAAGGATGGAAATCCGGTCCCGGAAATCGGCAGCAGTGAAAATTACAACTGCAAGATCGGGCTGGCGGGTATAGCTCCTGAAATCGATGCCGGTATGATCGGCATGAATATCGGGGAACGGAAAACGATCTCCGTCCGGTTTCCGGAAGACCATTCCAACAAGGCTGTCGCGGGATTGGATGTCGTTTTTCTGGTACATCTCAAGGAAATTCGTGAACAGATTCTGCCGGCCATGGATGATGAACTGGCCAAAAAATTGGGAGATTATCAGACCCTGGAAGAGCTGAAAACCGCTATCCGGGAAGATCTCGGGAAACGGTATACCCAGCGGGCGGATCAGGAAGTGCATGAGCAGGTCTTCCAAAAACTTCTGGCCAAGACCGAATTTGAGGTTCCGGAAACCATGATTGAATACGAGCTTACCGGAATCATTCAGGACGTGGAAAAAAGTTTTGAATACCACAATATGTCCCTGGCCGATCGCGGGCTGGACCAGGACAAGCTTCGCGCCCAGTATCGGGACATGGCGGAGAAACAGGCCAAACGGCACATGATTCTCGACAAGATTGTTCAGCAGGAAGGCCTGACCGTTTCGGATTCGGACCTCGATGAGGTTTTCGCCGGTACAGCGGCCGCCTCCGGTCAAAGTGTTGAGGTTATCCGAGAAATTTATCAAAGCAACCCGGAAACAATTGGGTATTTGCGACAGGGTATTCTTGAAAAAAAAGCAATGCGACTTATTATTGATAGCAGTATGATAACGGAAGTGGATCCGGTACGGGAGACAGAGCCATCCGGCGAGGAAGGTGTTACCCGGGATAATGCGGATCCGGAATAATCATTGGAAGGAGAACCATCGTGCCGCTGATTCCAATCGTAATTGAACAGACGAGCAGGGGGGAACGGGCGTATGATATTTATTCCCGTTTGCTGAAGGATCGGATCATTTTTCTGGGTACTGTCATCAATGACGATGTCGCCAATCTGCTGATCGCCCAGATGCTCTTTCTGGAATCCGAAGACCCCTCCCGGGAAATCAACTTTTACATCAACTCTCCAGGCGGCTCTGTCACGGCCGGGTTGGCGATATATGATACCATGCAGTATATCAAATCCAGCATTACCACGGTCTGCATCGGGCAGGCTGCCAGTATGGCCGCTATTCTTCTGGCCGCCGGATCCAAAAGCAAACGGTATTCTCTGCCCAATTCCCGGATCATGATCCACCAGCCCATGGGAGGGTCCCAGGGGCAGGCCTCGGATATCGCCATACAGGCCAGGGAGATCCTGCGGATGAAGGATACGCTCAATCAGATTCTGGCTTATCACACCGGAAGACCCATTGATGAAATCGCCCGGGACAGTGACCGCGATTTCTTCATGTCCGCCCAGGAGTCCAAAGACTATGGGTTGATCGATCATGTGATTCGCAACCGGGACGATCTGGATCAGATTGTCCGGACGGAGGTGTAGCATGGCAAAAAAAGATGACTCGAACGACAATCTTTTTTGTTCCTTCTGCGGAAAGAACCAGAAGGAGGTTTCCAAGCTGATCGCAGGCCCCGCGGTCTACATCTGTGACGAATGCATCCAGTTGTGCAGTGAGATCATTGAGGAGGAAACCGAGAGCCAGGTTTCCACCTCTGAGCGGATGCTCTCGCCCAAACAGATCAAGGCCGTTTTGGATGATTATGTCATCGAGCAGGACAGGGCCAAGAAGATTCTTTCCGTTGCCGTGTACAATCACTACAAACGGCTGGATTGCCCCCCGTCGTCCGCAAATGATGTGGAGATCCAGAAAAGCAATATTCTTCTGATCGGCCCCACGGGAAGTGGTAAAACCCTCCTCGCTCAGACCTTGGCCCGCTTTCTGAATGTCCCGTTTACGATCGCGGACGCAACCAGCTTGACGGAAGCCGGTTATGTAGGTGAAGACGTCGAGAATATCATTTTGTCTTTGCTGCAGAATGCGGATTATGATGTGGAGCGGGCACGTCGCGGCATTGTGTATATCGATGAGATCGACAAGATCGCCAGCAAATCGGACAATCCTTCCATCACCCGGGATGTTTCGGGGGAAGGCGTGCAACAGGCGCTGCTCAAGATCATCGAGGGAACAACGGCCAGCGTACCGCCCAAGGGAGGAAGAAAACATCCCCAACAGGACTTCGTTAAGGTGGATACAGCCAACATCCTGTTTATTTGCGGGGGAACCTTCAACGGCCTTGACCAGGTGGTCCAGCGACGTTTGGGATCGAATCTGATGGGATTCGGGGCACAAATCGTCGACAAGTCGACCTATAATGTCGGCGACCTGCTCAAAATGGTACAGCCGGAGGATCTGATCAAATTCGGCATGATTCCCGAATTCATCGGAAGACTTCCGGTGATCGCCACTCTGGATGAATTGAATGAAAACTCTCTGGTGCGGATCTTGAAAGAACCGAAGAACGCCCTGATCAAGCAATTCAAAAAACTATTCGAGATGGAAGGCGTAAATCTGCGGGTGACGGACAGTGCGGTGGCTGCCATCGCGCGGGAGGCGCTCAAACGGAAATCCGGAGCCAGGGGCCTACGTGCGATCATCGAAAAATGTTTGTTGGATATCATGTATGAACTGCCTTCTCTGGAGAATGTCCGCGAATGTGTGATCAGCGAGGAGGTCATTCTCCATGAGGAACCACCGATTTTGCTGTACGAGCAGAACAAGCTGTCGGCTTGATGCCGACTTTGTTCTTTTCTACCGGCTTACGGGGAATGCGAACCCATGTTTACGTTGTTCAAAAAAACCTTTACCAACGAAAAACCATCTGAAACCATGAAATTTCCGCTATTACCGCTTCGAGATATCGTCATTTTTCCTCATATGGTGGCACCGCTTTTCGTGGGGCGTTCCAAATCCGTGAAAGCGTTGTCGGATGCCATGAACAATGAAAAACGGGTCTTTCTTGCATCCCAGAACAAGGCCGGTGTGGACAATCCGGATATTCAGGATATCAGCCGGGTGGGAACCATCGGAAAGGTGTTGCAACTCCTTCGTCTTCCGGATGGGACGGTGAAAGCCTTGGTGGAGGGGAAACAGCGCGGTCGGATCGTACGGTTTCTGCAGGAGGAAGAATTTTTCCAGGTGGAGGTTGAACCGCTGGAGGAAGATTTGGTTCCGAATGCGGAATGCGTAGCCCTTGGGAGGGCGATTGTTGAATCTTTCCAGGAATATGCCGGATTGAATCAAACCATTCCCAAGGAACTGCCGGTCAATATATCTGCCATGAGCAATCTGAATCAGTTGTGTGATACACTGGCCGCTCATTTTTCTTTCAAATTCGAGGACAAGATCCGCCTGCTGGAAACGGAGTCTCTTTCCGAAAGGCTCGGGATTCTTCTGGGGCTGATTGTGATGGAAATCGACATCTTCAAGCTGGACCAGAAAATCAAGAACCGGGTCAAGGAACAGATGGAGAAGACCCAGAAAAATTACTATCTGAATGAGCAGCTACGGGCTTTGAAAAAGGAAATGGGCACAGAAGAAGATCTGGTGGATGATCTGAAAGAACTGGAGGCCCAGATTCAGGCAAAAAAGATGTCCGAGGAAGCCTCCGCAAAGGTCCAGCAGGAATTCAAGAAGTTGCGGATGATGTCGCCCATGTCTGCGGAAGCCACGGTCGTACGCAACTATATCGACTGGCTGATCAGCCTTCCCTGGTTCGAACGCTCCGATGTAATCCATGATGCGTTGGAAGCGGAAAAGATTCTGAATGAAGATCATTTCGGCCTGGAAAAACCCAAGGAGCGCATTCTCGAATATCTGGCGGTTCAGTCGCTGGTACAGAAAGTCAAGGGGCCCATTCTGTGTTTTGTCGGTCCTCCCGGAGTCGGCAAGACATCTTTGGCCAGATCCATCGCTCGAGCCACCGGCAGAAAATTTGTTCGCCTTTCTCTCGGCGGAGTCCGTGACGAAGCGGAGATCCGAGGGCACCGTCGAACTTATATCGGAGCCATGCCCGGAAAAATCATTCAGTCACTGAAAAAGGCATCGGTCAACAATCCCGTTTTCTGTCTGGATGAAATTGACAAGATGAGCATGGATTTCCGAGGGGATCCATCGGCCGCTCTCCTGGAAGTTTTGGATCCGGAGCAGAACTCAGGGTTCAACGACCATTATCTGGATGTGGATTACGATTTGTCGGAAATACTTTTCGTCACGACCGCCAACACCCTTCCGGACATACCCCTTCCATTGCAGGATCGAATGGAAATCATCCGTTTGCCGGGCTACACGGAATATGAGAAATTCAACATAGCCCGGGATTTTTTGATTTCCAAACAAATTCGCCTGAACGGACTCGAGGGGAAAAACGTTCAGTTCACGCGAAACGCAGTCATTCTGATCATTCAGCGTTATACCAGGGAAGCCGGGGTGCGGAATTTGGAACGGGAAATTGCGTCGATCTGCCGGAAGATTGCGCGGGAAGTGGTAAAAAACCGGGAAATATCTGAAATTTCGGTTACCTCCAAAGCGGTTCAGAAATATTTGGGGCCACCCAAATATCGGTACGGTCGCGTCGAGGATCAGGATCAGATCGGGCTTGCCACCGGACTGGCCTGGACCCAGGTTGGGGGAGAACTACTTAGTATCGAGACCCTGATCATGCCGGGGAAAGGGGAACAGATCGTGACCGGGAAACTGGGGGATGTCATGAAGGAATCGGCCCAGGCAGCGGTCAGTTACGTCCGATCACGCGCGTCCCACCTGGGATTGTCCGCCGATTTCCATAAACAAGTGGATATTCATATTCACATTCCGGAAGGCGCCATTCCTAAGGACGGTCCCTCCGCCGGAATTTCCATGTGCACTTCCCTGGTTTCCGCGCTGACTCGAAAACCGGTCCGCCGAAATTTGGCCATGACAGGGGAAATTACGTTACGAGGGCGGGTGCTTCCTATCGGAGGGGTCAAGGAAAAAATTTTGGCCGCCCATCGGGGAGGGATCGAAAAGGTTGTTCTGCCCGGGGAAAATGAAAAGGATCTCAAGGATATCCCGGCGTATATTCTCAAGCAGATGGAGATCGTTTTCGTCGAGCATATGGATGAGGTTCTGTCCCATTCCATCGTTACGGAAGAGGAAGAACCGGTTTTCGTGGTGGATGACATGAATTTGGGAGACCTTTCTCCGGACCAGGGAAATTCGGTGGAGGTCAATCCGATTATTCAGTGAGGCCGGCGAGTGGGGTGGGTGCCGGTGGTGTAGGTCTGATAGGCTCGCTGGCCGGCAGCCCATCCTCTCTCCCCCCGGCAGAGAATGGTCAGGGGAAATAATTTTTCCCTCCCCACTGGTGGGGGAGGGCAGGGTGGGGGGGAATAAAAGCGGGACACCCCCCTGCTTCCCGGATTGGCAAACAGCCGAAGTTGCCCGCCGTCCCGGGGGACCGATCCCGCTTTCCCTTGGAAAAGAACTCGGATGCGGTTTTCGCTGGGGGGTCGGGCTGTCTGCTTGGCAAACGGTTGATTAGCCCGCCGTCCGGGGGTGGCCAATCCCACTTTTCCCTTGGAGAAAAACTCAGAC
>CAZTKB010000042.1:0-17027 GCA_964614125.1 uncultured Desulfobacterales bacterium
ATCCCGCTCGGTTGTCAAGGCGGAGTAATGGAGAAAGGCGGGACAGGCTGCCCCTCCGGCAAATCATTCCCCCCTCTTGAGCTGACAACAACCCACCCATACGCCCATGGTGTTGGGGGAGGGTCAGGGTGGGGGAGGAGCAGGACCTCCAATTTTTCCCTCCCCCCTGGCGGGGCAGGGTGGGGGGGAAAAAGTAGGGCGGGCTGCCCCCGGGTCCATTCTGATTTTGCAGGTTGAAAAAATTTATGGTAAGATTAAAAATTTCATAAAAAAGTCAGAATGCCGAAAGCCTCACTGGCCGACAGGGCTGACGGCCCCTTTCCACAACATTTGAACAGGGGAAAATCAACATGATTCCAGAAACCATACAGGAAGCATTTTCGTTCGATGATTTGCTGCTGTTGCCGGGATATTCCGACGTGTTGCCCAAAGATGTATCGGTGGCGACTCGCCTGACACGAAACCTGAAATTAAACATCCCCATTGTCAGCGCGGCCATGGACACGGTGACCGAGTCCCGAACCGCCATCAGTATGGCCCGGGAAGGTGGCCTGGGGTTCATCCATCGGAACATGTCCATCGAGAGCCAGGTCCTGGAGGTGGGAAAAGTCAAGAAATCGGAAAGCGGAATGATCATCGATCCGGTGACGATCCGTCCGGATCAGACAGTCGCCGATGTTCTGAAGCTGATGGAGGAATACCGGATCTCCGGTGTTCCGGTTACCGACGGGGACCGGCTGGTCGGTATTGTGACGAACCGGGATCTCCGGTTCGAAACGGACACCGGTCGGCCGGTTTCGGAAGTGATGACCCATGAAAATCTGGTTACCGCGCATGAAGGGATCACACTGGAAGATTCCAAAAAGCTGTTGCATCGCCATCGCATCGAAAAACTGCTGGTTGTTGACAAAAACGGTCGGCTGACCGGGATGATCACGATTAAGGATATCGAGAAAATCAAGAAATACCCCAATGCCTGCAAAGATTCCATGGGCAGACTTCGGGTCGGGGCTGCCATCGGCGTGGGCCCGGATATGGAGGAACGTGCGGAAAAACTGCTGAAAGCCGGAGCGGATGTGTTGCTGATCGATACGTCTCACGGACATTCCCTGAATGTGATCGACACTGTCAAACGGTTGAAACACGATCATCCGGCCATGGAGCTGATCGCAGGCAACGTCGCCACGGCAAAAGGCGCGGAAGATCTGATTCTGGCCGGCGTGGACGGCGTCAAGATCGGCATCGGGCCGGGGTCGATCTGTACCACCCGGATCGTGGCCGGGGTGGGGGTGCCGCAGGTCACGGCCATCATGAATTGCCGGGAAATTTCCAATCGTACCGGAGTTCCGCTCATTGCCGACGGCGGCATCAAGTTTTCCGGCGATATCACCAAGGCGATCGGAGCCGGAGCGCACGCGGTGATGATCGGCGGCCTTTTCGCCGGAACCGAGGAGAGCCCGGGGGAGTCCATCTTTTTTCAGGGCCGCAGCTACAAGGTCTACCGCGGAATGGGTTCGTTGGAAGCCATGAAGCAGGGCAGCAAGGCCCGGTACTATCAGACCGAACAGGAGCAGGACGACAAGCTGGTTCCCGAAGGCATCGTGGGCCGGGTGCCCTACCGGGGAACCATTTCAGCGAATGTGTTTCAACTGGTTGGGGGCTTGAAGGCGGGAATGGGCTATGTCGGGTCCCAGTCCATTGAGGACCTCCGTAACAAGGCGCAGTTCATCCGCATCAGCGCCGCCGGGCTTCGGGAAAGCCATGTTCACGACGTCATTATCACCAAAGAAGCCCCCAACTACCGGTTGGATTAATTGACCGTCATGTCCGGATTCGTTCATCTCCATGTCCATACCCAGTATAGTCTGCTGGATGGGGCGATCCGCCTGGAATCCCTGATCGACCGCGCGACTCAGTTCGGAATGAAACATGTCGCGATCACCGATCATGGTACCATGTTCGGGACCGTGGAGTTTTACGAAAAATGCCACAAGGCCGGTATCCAGCCGATCATCGGCTGCGAGTGCTATGTCGCGCCGAGAACCATTGCAGACCGGTCGGTCCAGGACAACCGGGAACTGCGACATCTGATCCTGTTGGCGGAAAACGAACAGGGGTACCGGAATTTGTGTAAGATGGCCTCCATCGCGCAGTTGGAAGGCTTCTATTACAAGCCGCGGATTGACAAGTTTATTCTGGAGGCTCATTCACAAGGATTGATCGCACTTTCCGCGTGCCTTCACGGCGAGATCCCCCGCCTGATTCTGGACAACCGGATGGATGCGGCCGCGGATGCGGTCGAATACTACCAGCGCCTGTTTGGGGAGGGGCGGTTTTTTCTGGAGGTCCAGAACAACGGAATGGATGTACAGGAAACGGTCAATCAGGCGCTGCGCGAAATCGGCGGCCGATTATCCGTTCCCCTGGTTGCGACCAACGACTGCCATTATCTGGACTCCGAGGATGTGCGGGCCCACGATGTCCTCTTGTGTATCCAGACCGGAAAAACGATTCATGACACGGAACGCTTGAAATTCCGAACCGATCAGCTCTATTTCAAATCTCCGGAGGAAATGGAAACCTATTTCCGGGGCTATCCCCATGCGGTGGAGCATACGGCCGGGATTGCGGAACGGTGCCGGGTCGAATTCGATTTCAAGACCTACCATTTCCCGCGCTACAGTGTGCCCGATGAAACTCTGTCCGCGGACGACCTGTTTGAACGGCGGGTCCGAAAAGGTTTCGAAAAACGGTGGGAGCAGATCTTACAGAGACGGCCGGATGCGGACATCCGGGAATACCGGGACCGGTTGGAGTATGAAATACAGGTCATCCGGGACATGGGGTTTCCGGGGTATTTTCTGATCGTTTCGGATTTCATCCATTATGCGAAAAGCCATGATATTCCGGTGGGCCCGGGACGGGGGTCGGCCGCTGGAAGCCTGGTCGCCTATTCCCTGTTTATAACGGACCTCGATCCCCTGGAACATGGGTTGCTTTTCGAGCGGTTTTTGAATCCGGCCCGGAAAAGCATGCCGGATATTGACGTGGATTTCTGTATCAACGGCCGGGAAAAAGTCTATCAATATGTCGTGGACCGCTACGGCGGCGGCGAATACGTCAGTCAGATCATCACTTTCGGAAAGCTGAAAACCCGGGCGGTCATCCGGGATGTCGGCCGTGCCCTGGACATTCCCCTCCGGGAGGTGGATGCCATCGCCAAAATGGTTCCGGATGTGTTGAACATCAGCCTGGACGGTGCCCTGAAACAGGAGCCCAAATTGGCGGAACTGGTGGAAACCCGGCCCGATGTGGCCGATTTGATCAGCATCTGCCGGGTGTTGGAAGGGCTGCCCCGGCATGCCTCCACCCACGCAGCGGGCGTGGTGATTTCAGACCGCCCGCTCGTGGATTACCTCCCGCTGTTCCGGGGAAAAAAGGGGGAAGTGATCACCCAGTTTGACATGAAATGTGTCGAAAAGATCGGACTGGTAAAGTTCGATTTCCTGGGGTTGCGAAACCTGACGGTCATGGAGCATGCCCTGGAGTTTATCCGGGCACAGGGGAAAACCCCGCCGGACATTTCCAACCTGGATTTGACCGATCCGCTGACCTACCGCCTTCTGGTGACCGGTGACACGACCGGGGTGTTCCAGTTGGAAAGTTCCGGGATGAAGGATTTGATGGTTCGTCTCAAACCGGAATCCTTCGCGGATATCGTGGCCTTGGTCGCACTATACCGTCCCGGCCCGCTGGACAGCGGCATGGTGGACTATTTTGTGGACTGCAAGCACGGGCGGAAACCGGTGCACTACCTGGTTCCTGAATTGGAGCCGATCCTGCGGGAAACCTATGGCGTGATCGTCTACCAGGAACAGGTCATGAAAATCGCCGTGGCCCTGGCCAGTTACACCATGTCCGAGGCGGATGACCTGCGGAAAGCCATGGGAAAGAAAATTCCGGAAATCCTGGCGCGGCACCGGGATCGCTTCGTAGAGGGAGCGGTCAACAAGGGAATCCCCGCGGACAGGGCCGGGCAACTGTTCGACCTGATCGAAAAATTCGGGGGCTATGGTTTCAACAAGTCCCACAGTGCCGCTTATGCCCTGATTTCTTTTCAGACCGCTTACCTCAAGGCCCATTTTCCCGTGGAATTTTTGGCCGCGCTGCTGACCAGTGAAATGAACTCCACCGAAGGCGTGGTGAAGTTTGTCGCCGAGTGCCGCCGCCATCATATCGATCTGCTTCCACCGGATGTGAACGAGAGTCAGAAAGGCTTTACGGTTTCGGCCAATCGGATCCGATTCGGTCTGCTTGCCGTGAAAAATGTGGGGGAAAGTGCCATCGACGCGGTTATCGAAGCTCGAAAAACCGGACCATTCACCTCCATTTATGATTTCTGTAATCGAGTGGAACCTAAAAAGGTGAACAAACGGGTGATCGAAAGCCTGATCAAATGCGGGGTTTTCGATTCGACCGGCGCATACCGTGCCCAGTTGATGGAAGTGCTGGAAGAGGCCATGTCCGAGGGACAGCGCACCCAGAAAAAGAAGCTGGATCCGCAGATGGGGTTGTTCAGTTTTTTTTCATCCCCGGAAAATGAACCGGCCGACGCCGCGCCGGCACTTCCCGATATCCCGGAGTGGGATGAAAAAACACGGCTGGCCTACGAGAAAGAGTGCTTGGGCTTTTATCTGACCGGGCATCCCCTCCAGGGGCTGGAGCCGATTCTGACGAAATTCACCAATGCCGATGCGCTGAGTGTCCTCGAGATGTCGGATGGAGATATACTTCGCATGGGAGGCGTGATTCGGAGTGTCAAGACTATTCGGACCAAGCGGGACGATCTGATGGCTTTCGTCACCCTGGAAGACATGAACGGAAGCCTGGAGCTGACCGTTTTTTCCTCGCTCTACGCCGCAGTGTCCGAGCTTCTCGTCGAGGATTGCGCCGTATTGGTTCAGGGGAAAATTGAAAAGGACGAAAACTCGGCTAAAATGATCGTGGATTCGATGATTCCGATCGAGAAAGCCGAAGAGACCTGGACTGCAACCATACACCTCCATATGGATATGGATCGAACCGACCGGGACATGATGGTCCGCCTGAAATCGGTTCTGGAGAGACATCCGGGAACCTGCCGTTGCTATATTCACTTGCGGGATGCCCGGCAGGTGGAAACCGTGATCGAAGTTCCGGAGGCCCTGAACGTACAGGCGGGGCCGGATCTGGAGCGGGATGTGACCGGCCTCTTGGGATATTCGGCGGTTCGGTCGGTTTGCAGTCCGATCGTTGCAGCGGCTTCGTCCGACGTCAGAGGTAATGGCAAAAAGTGGGAAAAAAGGAGATGATTTCGTGAAAGTACCCTTGCTGGACCTGACCGCTCAATACCGGCGTATTCAGAATGACCTGCTGCCGGTCATCCACTCCATTTTTGAAAGCCAACAGTTCATCCTGGGGCCTCACGTGGAATCGATGGAAACCGATTTGGCCGCATACTGCCGGTGCACGGCCGCCCTGGGGGTTTCCTCCGGAACCGACGCCTTGCTCATTGCCATGATGGCGGCGGATATTGGTCCGGGAGACAAAGTAATTACTTCGCCGTTTACTTTTTTTGCTACCGCCGGGTCGATCGCTCGGTTGGGAGCGACTCCGGTCTTTGCCGATATCGATCCAAAGACCTGTAACCTGTCTCCCGAGCGTCTCGGGGAGTTGTTGCAGAACATGAACCCTTCGGAACGGTTTCGTGTCAAGGCGATTGTTCCGGTGCACCTGTACGGTCAGTGCGCGGATATGGATGCCATCGGGAACATCGCGGAGGAACACGGACTGGTGGTGATTGAAGATGCCGCCCAGGCCATCGGGGCGGAATATAAAGGGAAACGGGCGGGTTCCCTGGGGGATTACGGATGTTTTTCCTTTTTTCCTTCCAAAAACCTGGGGGCATTCGGAGATGGCGGCATGGTCACGGTCCAAGACCCAAAAAACCGGGAAACACTGGCTGTTCTTCGGGTACACGGTTCTCATCCCAAATATGTCCACCGGATGATCGGCGGGAATTTCCGGCTGGATGCATTGCAGGCAGCGGTAGTCTCGGTGAAACTGAAATACCTGGATGAGTGGATCGAACAGCGGCGGTGTCATGCCGATCTTTACCGGCGGTTGTTTGTGGATGCGGGTCTGGTTGGACGCATCCTGCCGCCTCTGGAAAAAACCGATCGGCATGTATATAATCAGTATGTCATCCGCGTTCCCGGGCATCGGGATGCCTTGCGGATGAAGCTGCAGGAGGAAGGGATCGGTTGCGAGATCTATTATCCGATTCCGCTCCATCTGCAGGAATGTTTCCGGTATCTGGGTTACGGTCAGGGGGATTTCCCGGAATCCGAGAAAGCCGCTGCCGAAACGCTGGCCTTGCCGGTGTATCCAGAGCTCGGCCGGGAACAGATCGAATGGGTGGTACACGTCATTTGCCGGTATTTCCAGCATGCCGGTTGAATTGGGGGCGGGAATCCGCATGTTGACCCGTCATCCGGAAAACGGAATGAGAGGAGGATTGCCATGACTGACAGAACAACGGGAGGCCGTTTCCGGGACAGGGATCCCGGGTATTCGGCTACCGATCCGGAAGATGATTATTCCCCCGAAGATTCCTATTCCCACTGGAACAAAGGCCGGTCGGATTCCTTGTTGTCGTCGGTATCGAAAAACAGCGGCATCGTGTTGGGAGTCATCGGGGCTGCGGTGTTCATCCTGATCTGCCTGATCGTGGGACTGCCGATGCTCAAGCAGAATTCCGTCGATCCAGCCGCCTTGACGGAGCTGGATGGCCGTTTGCGTAAACTGGAAGCCCGGCTGGCCGAGTTGGAATCCGCCCGTCCCACGGATCCGGTTCCCTCTTTTTTGGAAGACCGGATCAAACAATTGGCTTCTCGCCTGGAAAAACTCGAAAGTGCTTCGTCCAGAAAAGCGGACCATCCGGCTCCGGAGTTGGAGAAGCCGGATCAACCTGTCGCAGCACCTCCAGCCGTACCTGCGGCGGCTCCTCCCGTGCCTACAAAACCGAATCAGAAAACGGATGCCCGATATCATGATGTGAAACCGAAGGAAACTCTGTACAGCATTGCCCGGACATATGGTCTTTCCGTCGACGAACTGCGAAAGCTCAATGGAATGAGTCCCCAGGATGTGTTGAAAACCGGACAGAAATTGCGGGTAACGCGTTAGTTTCTGCACCTGGTGACCGGCGGATGGAGATGCACGCAACCGATTCAGACAACGACAGCATGACGGGAATATGAGGATATTGCCATGATAGTTGGTATTTTAAAGGAAATCAAAACATTGGAAAATCGTGTCTCCATGACTCCAAGCGGTGTGGAGATGATGGCACAACGGAAACATCAGGTCCTGGTCGAACAGGACGCCGGATATGGCAGCGGTTTTTCGGACGAGGAATACCGAAATGCCGGTGCCGAAATTGTTTCCACCGCAGCCGAAATCTATGAGCGGGCGGACATGGTCATGCATGTCAAGGAACCGCTGCCGGTGGAATACAATCTGATCCGACCCGACCAGATCGTGTTCACCTATCTTCATCTGGCGGCTTCCGAAGAACTGACCCGAACTCTTATCCGAACCCGGTCGGTCAATATCGCCTACGAAACCATCCAGAAATCCGACCGGTCATTGCCGCTGCTCACACCGATGAGTGAGGTGGCGGGCAGAATGGCTGTCCAGGAAGGTGCCAAATACCTGGAGATGGCGCAGGGAGGTCAGGGGGTTTTGTTGGGGGGTGTACCTGGTGTGGAGCCGGCCACCGTGGTGGTTATCGGCGGCGGGGTGGTCGGAACGAACGCAGCCAAAATGGCCTGTGGGCTGGGCGCAAAGGTATATCTTCTGGATAACAACCTGGATCGGTTGCGGTATCTGAGTGATGTCATGCCGCCTAATTGTTTTCTCCTGATGTCTTCTCCAGCCGCCGTCCGGAAGCTGGTTCAGGAGGCGGACGCAGTCATCGGGGCGGTATTGATCCCCGGTGCCAAGGCTCCCCGGCTGATCACGCGGGATATGCTGAAAACGATGAAAAAAGGCTCGGTGCTGGTGGACGTGGCCATCGATCAGGGCGGATGTTTTGAAACCTCCCGGCCGACCACGCATGATCAGCCGACCTATGTGGTGGACGGAGTGATCCATTACTGTGTGGCCAACATGCCGGGTGCGGTGGCCAAAACCTCGACCATGGCCCTGACCAATGCCACCTTGCCCTATGCGCTTCAGATCGCCGGAAAGGGCTGGAAGGCCGCTATGCGCGAAAATCCGGAAATCAAGGCGGGTGCCAATGTCGTGCAGGGGCATGTGACCTATCCGGGAGTCGCCGAAGCGTTCGGCCTGCCGCTGGTTTCCATCGATTCCCTGCTTTCCTGAAAAGAACGCGGCCCCGTATCCGAATGAACATATCCGGGGAAAGGGCCGTGCCGGAACCACAATGAAACGAAAAATTCAAAACGAAAAGATTCGCAATATCGCGATCATCGCCCATGTCGACCATGGCAAGACCACCCTGGTCGATGCCATGTTCCGCCAGTGCGGCCTGTTCCGGGAGAACCAGGAGGTATCGGAACGTATCATGGACCGAATGGACCTCGAACGGGAGCGGGGCATCACGATTGCCGCCAAAAATTGTTCCGTGATCTGGAAAGGGGTCAAGATCAACATCGTCGATACCCCGGGGCACGCGGATTTCGGTGGAGAGGTGGAACGGGCCCTGTCCATGACCGACGGTGCGCTCCTGTTGGTGGACGCGTCCGAGGGACCGTTGCCGCAGACGCGGTTTGTATTGAAAAAAACGCTGGAAGCCGGTTTGAAGGTGATTGTGGTCATCAACAAAGTCGACCGCAAGGACGCTCGGACCGCCGAGGTTCTGGATGAAATCTACGATCTGTTTATCGATCTGGACGCTACCGAAGCTCAGCTGGATTTTCCGCTGTTGTACGCTATCGGCCGTGAGGGAGCCGCATGGAGAGACCTCGACCACCCGTCATCCGACCTGCAGGAGCTGTTTAATACGATCCTGGAGGAGATTCCCGCCCCGACCTATGATCCGGAGGCTCCGTTTCAGATGTTGGTTTCCGACCTCGGGTATTCCGATTACCTGGGAAGGCTGGCCATCGGCAAAGTCATGCACGGCCAGGCGCGGTTTGCCGACAGCCTGATTTGCATTGACGAGGAGAACCGGCAGAATCCACTCAAAATTTCCAAGTTGCAGACGTATCAGGGGCTGGTCCTGCAGGAGGTTCAGACGGCCGATCCAGGTGATATCATCGTATTGTCGGGAATCGACCAAGTTCGGATCGGGGATACCATCTGCACCCGTACTCTGCCGGCTCGCCTCCCTCGGTTGACCGTGGATGAGCCGACGGTGTCCATGCTGTTCCGGATCAACGACTCGCCTTTCAGTGGCAAGGAAGGCAAGTATGTCCAGTCCGGGAAGATTCGGGAACGCCTGCTCAAAGAAACCCTGATGAACGTGGGCATCGTGGTGGAGGAGACCGATGACAAGGAAAGCTTCTCGGTCAAGGGGCGCGGCGAATTCCAGATGGCGATCCTGATCGAAACCATGCGCCGGGAGGGATTCGAGCTTTGCGTCGGCCGCCCGCAGGTCATTTTGAAACACGAGAACGGGGTCAAGCGGGAACCGATCGAACGGCTCATGGTGGATTGTGACGAAGCGTTTCTGGGGATCGTCACGGAAAAGTTGTCCATCCGGAAAGGTAAAATGTTGAACCTGGTGAATCACAACCGGGGAAGGGTCCGGATTGAATTCAGCATACCTTCCCGCTCCCTGATCGGATATCGGGATGAGTTTCTGACTGACACCCGGGGGTCCGGCATCATGAATTCCTATTTCAGCGGATATGAGCTCTATCGGGGAGATTTTCCAACCCGGTTCACCGGTTCGATTGTATCGGACCGGCAGGGTGTGGCCGTGGCTTACGCCCTGTTTAACCTGGAGCCTCGGGGCCAACTGTTCATCGTTCCCGGAACTGCGGTGTACGAGGGAATGATCGTGGGGGAGCACAACCGGGATAACGACATCAACGTCAACCCCTGCAAGGAAAAGAAACTGACGAACATGCGCGCGGCCGGACGGGACGACAATATCCTGCTGTCACCGGTCAAGGCCATGACCTTGGAACGCGCCATTCATTTCATTATGGAGGATGAACTGGTGGAGGTCACCCCCAAATCCATCCGGTTGCGGAAGACGGTGCTGGACGCCCACCAGCGGCATACCATTCGCTCGGCCAAACTGAAACAGGGGGAATGAGGGTCATGGGGGATTGCCGGTCGGATCGGATTCAGACACTGATTCAGAAGGGAGTTGCCATTCCAGCCCCCGAGTCCGTGGAAATCGGGCCGGAAGTGGATCCGGGGCGGATCTCGGGGGATCAGGTCGTGCTGCATTCCGGAACCCGGATGTTCGGGCGCGATACGCTGATTCTGCCGGGTGTGGAACTGGGCGGGGAATCTCCGGTAACGGTGGATAACTGCTTCATCGGGCCGGAGGTGGCGTTGCGGGGAGGGTATTTTCGGAATGCGGTCTTTCTGGAGGGGGTGGTTTTCGGATCCGGGGGACATGTCCGCGAAGGAACCATTCTGGAGGAACAATCCGCAGCCGCTCACGCGGTGGGACTCAAGCAGACCATTTTGTTCCCTTTTGTCACGCTGGGGAGCCTGATCAATTTCTGTGATTGCCTGATGGCCGGTGGAACGAGCCGGAAGAACCACAGCGAGGTCGGGTCTTCTTATGTCCATTTCAATTATACCCCTAATCAGGACAAGGCAACGGCATCGCTTTTGGGAGATGTTCCCCGGGGGGTGATGCTGAATCAGCGCCCCATTTTTCTGGGAGGCCAGGGGGGGATGGTCGGTCCCTGCCGCCTGGAATTCGGTACGGTGGTCGCGGCGGGATCGATCGTTCGCAAGGATGAACTCCGGCCGGACCGACTGATCCTGGAAGTGCCTGCCAAAACCGTTAATCTGCCCTTGACGCGAAACAGAAAAGCGGGCCGGGATCGGGTGGTTCGCAACAACGTCACCT
Source organism: uncultured Desulfobacterales bacterium (assembly GCA_964614125.1). Lineage (GTDB taxonomy): Bacteria > Desulfobacterota > Desulfobacteria > Desulfobacterales > Desulfatirhabdiaceae > UBA4064. The sequence goes on from CAZTKB010000042.1 coordinate 11,105, forward strand.
ATATCGCCAACCTGATGGCACTCATGCAATGGTATCGTCAGGCAAGAAGCCGGTTCGTTTCCCCTCGGTTTCCTGATGAGTTGCTTGCCGGCCTCTATCATGTCCTTCAGTTGGGGATCGATGAGCGGATCCGTCGGTTGAGGGAATACACGGAAAACGATGGCCCTGGGACTTCCGGCGGTTTGGGGGGGGAGCGGCCGGAAATCGGTACGGAATTCGAGGAACGTCTTCATTTCCTGGAGCAGGTCGAGGGGGAATGCTTTTTTCGCGACCGCTTTCTGAGGGGACTTCAGGATGCCATATCCGATCGGGGAACGGACTATGTCGATGTGATCCGGTCCCTGTCCCCGGAGCTTTCCGCCTACGGGACTGAATGGCTGCGCCTGGTGGTTGACCAGGTCAGTGCCGGATTGTCGGAAGCTTTTCGGATTCCAGCCCCTCATCATGCATCTTCCCGTCCATTCGATCCTTCCTGATCTGAGGCAGGCACTTTCCGGCAACCGTTGCGCGGTGCTGCAGGCCCCGCCCGGATCCGGCAAGACCACGGCCGTTCCGCTGGCCCTTCTCGATGAAAACTGGCTGCGGGGCCGCCGGATCCTCCTTTTGGAGCCGCGCCGCCTGGCCGCCCGCTCTGCCGCCGGCTACATGGCCCGTCAACTGGGACAGGATGTCGGCGGGACCGTCGGATACCGGGTTCGACTGGATTCCCGGGTGGGTTCCGAAACCCGCATCGAGGTCGTGACTGAGGGAGTATTGGCCCGCCGGCTGCAGCGGGATCCGGAACTGTCGGATGTCGGTTTGGTCATTTTTGATGAATTCCACGAGCGCCATCTTGAGTCCGATCTGGGGCTGGCCCTCTGCCTGGATCTGCAGGGCGTATTGAATCCGGATCTGCGCCTGCTGGTCATGTCGGCGACACTGGAAACAGAACCCATATCCCGCCTGATGGGTGATGCTCCCGTGATCCGGTGCTCCGAAACCCTTTTTGATGTGGAAACCCGATATCTCTCCGGAACCCGGTATCCGGTCCCGGAGGCATCTCTTCCCGCTATCATTCACCGGATTGTCGAAAATGAGCCGGGGGATGTTCTGGTGTTTCTACCCGGCGCTCCGGAGATCCGACGGGTGCAGGCCGGGTTGGCGAAATTGGGATTGCCCCCTGCCTGGGACCTGGTCCCTCTGTTGGGCTATCTTTCTCTGGATGCCCAATCCCGCGCCATTCTTCCCTCTCCTCCCGGGCGCAGAAAAATTGTGTTATCCACCAATATCGCCGAAACCAGCCTGACCATCCAGGGAGTACGGGTGGTTGTTGACAGCGGCCTGACTCGGTCTCCGGCTTTCGATCCCGGGATCGGGATGACCCGGCTGGTGACGAATCCGGTGTCCCGTTTTCAGGCGGATCAGCGAAGAGGTCGTGGCGGTCGGGCTTCCACCGGCCTGTGTATCCGGCTCTGGCCGGAGGCGTCCCATGCCCAACTTCCCGAGCGCTCGGCACCCGAGATGTTGCACGCCGATTTGGCTGGCCTGGTGATGGATCTGTCGGCCTGGGGGGTGGTGGATCCGACGGTTCTTTGCTGGCTGGATCCACCGCCGCCGGCAGCCCTGACAGAAGCCAGCCGGCTGTTGAACCGGCTGGATGCGATCGACCCGGATCATCATATCACCCCGCACGGCCGGAAAATGGTAGCCATTCCGCTTCATCCCCGGCTTTCCCACATGGTGATGCAAGCCATGGCAGCCGGATGGGGGAAAACCGCTTGGTTGGTGGCGGCTGTGCTGGGAGAAAGAGATTTCATCCGATTTTCCCCCGGCCGGTCGGACGCGGATCTGGAATTGCGTCTGGATGCATTGTCCGATCTGGAAGCGGGGCGTGCGGTGCGTGTTCCTGACGGTGTCATCGACCGTTTTATCGCCGGGCGATGCCTGGCGGAGGCAGTCAGGCTGTGTCGACGGCTGGGAATTCGACGTGACGAGAAAGTCGTCGGATCCGAGGCCGGCCGCCTGCTGGCCTGGGCCTACCCGGACCGGATCGGTGCGGTGAGACCCGGTATGACGGGACGGTTTTTGTTATCCAATGGTTTGGGAGCCTGTCTCCCGGATACTCAGCCGCTGGGGACGGCCGAAATGATTGTTGCCGCGGAATTGGACGGAGTGCGGCAAAACGCCCGGATATATGCGGCGGCAGGATATGGGCGGGATATCCTGATGGAGCAATTCGCCAAGCGGCTGGAGACCTCCACGGTTACGGTATGGGATTCCCGAAGACAGGAAGTGGCATCGGAACGCCGGCTGATGTATGGGTCCCTGGTTCTGCAGGTGGATCCGGCTGGAAGGCTGGATGGGGAAGATGTTCTGGGTGCCCTTGTCGGGGGGATCCGGAAAGAAGGAATCCGGGTGTTGCCCTGGACTGATACCTCACGTGATTGGCAACGACGGGTCATGTGGATTCGGCGGATCCGCCCGGATTTGGAATCCTGGCCCGATGTCTCGGATGAGTCGTTGGCGGATTCCTTGGAAACCTGGCTGGCTCCGTTTCTGGTCGGGATTGCGGCCATCCGGAACATTACCGAACCCCGGTTTCGGCAGGCGCTGTCAGCCATGCTGACCCCCCGGCAATCAACACGGCTGGAAGAACAGGCACCGACGCACCTGCGGCTTCCTTCCGGAGCCCGTATCCGGCTGGACTACCGTGGAGATGTCCCGGTGCTGGCGGCCCGGGTCCAGGCTTTGTTCGGCTGTCGGGACACCCCGGTCATTGCGGCAGGACGCCAGAAAGTGCTGGTTTCCCTGTTGTCTCCGGCCGGCCGGCCGGTCCAGGTGACCCAGGATTTGGCCGGGTTCTGGTCCGGCTCCTACCGCGAGGTCCGCAAACAGATGAAGGGTCGGTATCCGAAGCACTCCTGGCCGGAAGATCCCCATGGAACCGGGATTTCGAAATGAATCCGGTTTTTTTTCTTGACATATTTCCATCGGAAATTTAACAGTTACTTTATAATTACAATGTAACGGGTTTGGAAATCCCATCTGCTGTTCGCCCGCCGGAAACGATCGAACGCATGAAGTATCCAATCAGACGCCCATTGTATCGAAAACCATTTCCACACAGGAGTTGATTCCATGAAACTGAAACAAATCTCCATTTCCATCGAAAATTCGCCCGGTCGCCTGTATGAAGTCACCAGTCTGCTGGGCAAGGCGGGTATCAATTTGCGTGCCTTGAACCTGGTGGACAGCGGCGATTTTGGCACACTGCGGCTGCTGGTTTCCGATATCGCCAAAACCAGGCGTTTGTTGATGGAAAAAAACATGCCCGCCCGGGTGGATGATGTGGTTGCGGTTCAGATCGAGGATAAACCCGGGAGGCTGTCCGAGCTGCTGAAACCGCTGACCGAGGCACGGGTGAACGTCATGTATATGTATGCCTTTATTGGTATGTCCGCCGACCATGCCATCATGATCTTCCGGTTCAGCGACAACGACCGCGCCATCGAACTGCTGCAGGAAGCCGGAGCCAAGCTGCTGGATTCCCAGGCTTTCGGCATGCTGGAAACGGAAGGATGATTGTTGGCACCCATCGTATCACCGGAACAGAGAGGAGTGTGTCATGACCGATATATCTGATTTTACTCCGCGGTCTTTCGCCGTTGTCGGCGCCGGCCCGGTCGGTTGCATTGTCGCCGCGTTTCTGGCGAAAGGCGGTTTTGATGTCACATTGTGTGATGTGATTCCGGCGCTGTTGGAACCGGTTAAGGACCCCGGTATCCGGATCGAGGGCGCGGAGAATTTTCAGCAGCGTGTCCAAAGGACCTGCCTTTCCATCGATGAACTGGGAGCGATTCAACCGGATGTCATCATCATTACGGTCAAGGCCAACGCTCTGCCTCTGATCGCCTCGGCCATCGAGTCGTTCCACCAGGAGAAAACGATGGTGATCAGCTGGCAGAACGGCATCGACACGGAACTGGAACTGGCCAGAACATTGGGGAAAAAGCCGGTGATGCGGGCGGTGGTCAATTATGGGTGCGGCTTGGTCCAGCCCGGCCATGTCCGAATGCCGTTCCATCATCCGCCGCATTACATCCAGGAACTGGATCCAGCCTCCCGGCCCCAGGCGGTGGCGATCGCCCGGGCGTTGAGTGATACAGGGCTGACGACGGAAGCCACGGACAAGATCGTTTCCATGGTCTGGCGAAAGGGGATTTTGAATGCCTGCATGAATCCGGTTTGCGCGGTAACCGGACTGACCATGGCCCAGGCCATGGGGGACCCGATCGTGTTTCAGATTGTGGACGCCCTGGTCAAGGAATGCATCAAGGTTGCCCGGGCCAATGAAATCAGTCTGGGGTGGGATTTTTATTCACACGCGATCGAGTATATGAGCAAGGCAGGGGACCACAAACCGTCCATGCTGATGGATATCGAAAACAAACGACGTACGGAAATCGAGTTTATGAATGGGAAATTCATCGAATACGGCCAGAAGGCAGGCATCGAGACACCTTACAACATCATGATCCGTGCCTTGGTCAAGGCGATCGAGCCGAAATGACAGACGGACAGCGAATACGAAAAGGATTCGGGGAATGACAGGCTCATCCAACGAGTTGTTTGCCGGCATCGATGTCGGCGCTTCCCGGACCAAGGCGGTTGTTATCACTCGGGAACGGGAGATCATCGGACGGGCGGTGGTGAAATCCGGGACCGATTTTTATCGGTCTTCCGCGCAGTGTCTGAGCATGGCCTTGGAGATGGCGTTTGCCACGGAAGAGGATATCCGCATGGCCATATCGACGGGTTACGGCCGGAAAAACGTCCGGATTGCGGCCGACACCCGGACCGAGATCGGTTGCCATGCCAAGGGATGTTATTATTATTTCCCCATGCCGATCACCATTATTGATATCGGCGGGCAGGACAATAAAATCATCAAACTCGACGCAGAGGGGCGGAGGACCAGTTTTAAGATGAACCGAAAATGCGCCGCCGGAACCGGCGCGTTTCTGGAGGAGATGTCCCCCCGGCTGGATGTTCCGCTGGAGGCAATGGATACTCTGGCGAGGACATCGGAAAACATGGTGGAGTTAGGCAGCTTCTGCACGGTTTTTTCCGCCACCGAAGTTCTGGAAAAGATTCGGCAGGGAAAGAAGGTGCCGGATATCGTGAAGGGCTTGTTTTTGTCGGTGATCAAACGGGTCCTGGAAATGGATTCCCTTACAGAACACGTGGTCATGACCGGCGGGGTGGTTGCTCACAACCCCTATCTGGTCGAGATGGCCCAGGATTTGATCGGAAGAAAAATCCTGGTTCCGGAATATCCACAGCTGACTGGGGCGCTGGGAGCTGCGCTGTATGCCCTGGAGCAGTGCGATGACTGACCGGGTTTTATAGGAAGATTGTCATGAAGATGGCTGTGCCAACGGAATGAAATGGAATGGGGAGAATTGACATGGCGGAAGAAAAGAAAGTGTTTCGGAAAATCCAGTCTGCCGAACTGATGAAAAAACATATGGCCGACTATTTTTATGAATTGAACGATGCCGCAAAAACCGGGAAGCAAAAGATCGCCTGGTGCACCAGCGTCGGGCCGGCGGAAATCCTGAGAGCCATGGGCTTTCTGGTCCATTTTCCCGAAAACCACGGTGCTATGCTGGGAGCCACCCGGATGGCCACCGATATGATCCCCGAGGCCAATGCGCGGGGCTATTCTCCGGATATCTGCTCCTATCTGACGGCGGATGTCGGTGCTTACCTGAAGGGGGTCACCCCACTTTCCAAAGCGTATCCCGGAATCGAGAGCGTACCGAAACCGGACGTTCTGGTATTCAACACGAACCAGTGCCGGGACGTGCAGGACTGGTTCGCATGGTATGCCCAGGAGTTCCAGGTACCGCTGTTGGGCATCCATACCCATCGGGGCGTCGGC
>CAZTKB010000043.1:0-16752 GCA_964614125.1 uncultured Desulfobacterales bacterium
GATCAATGTTCCCTATGGGTATACCCGCCGACTGCGGCGAATCCACCAACAGGAATCCGGCCACCCGGTTCCCGATTCGGCGGGTGAATCCGGCGCAGCCCAGATGATGGCTATGGCTCGTAGCGCCCATTCCGAAGATCTGGTAATCTGCCTGATATCCGGAGGTGGTTCCGCTTTGGCCCCCCTGCCGGCCTATGGACTGACGCTGTCTGATAAACAGGATACCATCCGCGAACTGCTTAGCTGCGGCGCCTCGATTCATGAAATCAATACAATCCGGAAACACATCTCGGCTTTTAAGGGGGGAAACCTGGCCGTAGCTTCCTTCCCCGCCCGGCTCGTCTCCATCATGATTTCTGACGTCATCGGAGATGTACCGGATATCATCGCCTCCGGTCCGACGGTTCCGGACGACGGGACTTTTAGAGACTGCCTCGAAATTATCCGGCAATACCGGTTGGAAGATCGGCTTCCCCACCCGGTGATAGCCCACCTGTTGGCCGGAATGAGGGGAGAAATCCATGAAACCCCCAAGTCCGGGGATCCAGCGTTTCAACGAACAACATACCATATTATCGCGAGCAACATTCTATCTATTTTCGCGGCTCGGGAACAGGCCGCCGCCTTGGGATACCATCCGCTGGTCCTGTCTTCCACCATATCCGGAGAAACTCGGGAGATTGCCGGAATGCATGCCGCTATCGCACGTGAAATCCGGCAGACGGGTAACCCCGTTTCTCCACCGGCCTGTCTCCTATCCGGCGGAGAAACGACCGTTCATATTCGGGGTAATGGCAAGGGAGGAAGAAACCAGGAATTTGTACTGGCGACAGTTCCGGAACTGGCAACCATCCCGGAAACGGTTGTTTGGAGTGCCGGAACGGACGGCCGCGATGGTCCTACGGATGCCGCCGGCGCGGTAGCGGATACCCGAACCCTGTCTCGCGCCCATGAACTGGGACTGAATCCCCGGGATTTTTTGGAAAACAATGACTCTTATGGTTTTTTTTCTCGGATGCATGATCTGATTCCCGAAAAACCTACCGGAACCAATGTCATGGACCTTCGGATCATTTTAGTCGGATATAACAAGGAAAGCGCATGAAACTTTCATTCGAACCGATCACCCTGGACAAACAGTCGGAATATCGAGGGTTTTTGGCGAAATGCGAACGCAGAACTTCGGATTACAGTTTTCTGAATCTCTGGGGATGGTCCGGTATCTACGATCTGGAATGGGCTTGGGAAGAGAACCTGGTATGGATACGCCAAAAAACACCTGAACCGTGCTTTTGGGGTCCGGTCGGTCACTGGAGTGGAATTGACTGGCCGCTACGGTTTCAGAAATTTGGACGAACCACACTGGAGTATATCCGGGTTCCTGATACCCTCTCCGATATCTGGAAAGAGCAGTTGGGAAATCGCGTTCAGGTAAAGGAAACGCGGGAGCACCATGATTATCTCTATTCCGCCCGGGAATTGATCGAATTAAAAGGAAACCGGTTTCATAAGAAAAAAAACCTCTACTCCCAGTTTATTCGAAATTATTCAGTGGAATACCGGCCGATCGGGCCGGATATGCTGAGCCAGGTCAGGGATATGCAAAATGACTGGTGCACGTGGCGGAATTGTGAAGCCCAGGACACGCTTTCCGGCGAAAACCTAGTCATCGACCGATTGCTCGCCAACTGGGAAAATCTGAATGGGATCATGGGAGGTTCCATATGGGTGGAAGGCGTCCTGGCTGCCTATACAGTGGGAGAAATGCTGGACGACGAAACCGTTGTCATTCATTTTGAAAAAGGAAGTACGGAATTCAAGGGAATATACCAGGCGATCAACCGGATGTTTCTGGTTCACTCGGGCGCCGGGATCCGGTGGGTGAACCGGGAACAGGACTTGGGGGACGAAGGCCTGCGGAAGGCCAAGCTCTCCTACCATCCAGTGGAACTGTTGCGGAAAAACAGGGTGGTGATTGATAATGGATAGGGGATACAAAAATCAGTAGGCGGCCACCTGGGTTCCGGCAAGCTTCCCGACGACGGTATCAACAACCGTTTCCGTTAATTTTTTTAACCAGTTCAGTTTTTTACCCGGAGGATAGGCGACATCGAATCCATCCTGGATTCCGGCATGTTCGGCAGCCCAATCGATGGCGTCCTCCAAATTTCCCAGACGATCCACCAACCCCAGACCCAAGGCGGATTCTCCGGTCAATATCCGACCGTCAGCAACGGATTGTACCTGCTCGATGTTCATGTTCCGTCCTTCGGCGATATCCGTGATAAACCGTCGGTGGATCTGATCGGAAAATTCCTGAAGAAGATGACGATCGGCGTCTGTCATTTTTCGCATGGGCGAACCGGTATCCTTATAGGTTCCGCTCTTGATCACGGTCGGAGACAAGCCGATCTTTTTCAGAAGTTCCTCCAGATTGGTGAAACTCATGATCACCCCGATGCTTCCGGTGATCGTACCCGGGTTCGCGATAATTCCGGTGGAAGCCGCAGAAACATAGTAACCGCCGGAGGCCGCCACCGCACCCATAGAGGCAACAACCGGTTTCACGGCCACCGTTTTCCGAATTTCGCGGTAAATTTCCTGGGACGGGCCGACGGCTCCTCCCGGGGAATCAACCCGGACCACGATGGCCCGAATCGATGAGTCCTTTCGAAATGATTTGATTTCTTTTAGGATATCGGTGGATTCCAGAATATACCCGGACACCTCAACGACACCGATTTTTTTATTTCCGGAAAATTCGGAATCCGAAATTCCCGATCGTTTCAGCGCGACACCGACCATCCATGAAACGGCGACTATGCCCGAGGCGCAGATTGCACTGAATATCAGCAGGAAAAACAAATAAGGATGTCTGCGGGAGAACATGGGGTTTTTTCCTGAAATAGGTGGTGTTCAGAGTCCGTGGATTAGTCAGTATTTCATTCCAAAGGTATTTTTTTTCAAAACAACAAAGGGGACATGGCCCCACCTGGTTCAGGCGGTCCCGGTCCCCTTTGAATAATCGGAACAAAAAAGTGATAATCAGCCGCTGAATTTCTCTTGCAGGTTTTCCCGCAGAATTTCACCGAATTCGGAAGAGGCGGGTTTCAAGCTGCTGACATATTCGGTCAAAAGGGTATGTTCATCGTCGATTTCCAGGCGTTTGATGGAAAGCCCGATCCTTCTTTCTTCGGTGTTGATGTTCATCACCTTCGCCGTAATGGAGTCACCCACACTGAATTTCCCGATAGGGGTTTTGATCTTTTCCTTGCTGATTTCAGAAACATGGACCAGCCCTTCCACCCCCTCTTCCAACTCGACAAAAACTCCGAAGTCCGTCAGATTCGTGATGGTGCCGGTAATCACGGTTCCAACTTCATATCGTTGGGTGACCGTTTTCCAGGGATCGTCGTTCAGTTGTTTAATACCCAAAGAAAATCGTTCACTTTCCTTGTCGATATCCAGAACGATCGCCTGAACGACATCTCCTTTTTTGTAAAGGTCTGAGGGGTGTTTGATCCGCTTGGTCCAGGAAATGTCACTGATGTGAACCAGACCGTCGATGCCTTCATCGATTCCAATGAAAATACCGAAATCCGTGATATTTTTGATCCGCCCCTCGATGGTCGTTCCGATGGGGTATTTTTCGCTGATCACATCCCATGGGTTCGGAGCGACCTGTTTCATACCCAAAGAGATTCTGCGATTTTCGGGTTTGATATCCAGAACGACGGCATCCACTCGATCTCCCACCGACATGACCTTGGAGGGATGACGAATCTTCCGGGTCCATGACATTTCGGAAACATGAATCAGCCCTTCGATCCCTTCTTCCAGTTCGATAAAGGCGCCGTAATCCGTCAGGCTGACCACTTTTCCGTTGATACGGGTTCCGACCGGGTACTTCTGGATCGCGGAAAGCCAAGGATCTTCGGTCAACTGTTTGATTCCGAGGGACACCCGCTCTTTTTCGATATCCAGGTTCAGAACCTTGACCGTTATCTCATCACCCACTTTGAACAGTTCGGAGGGATGTTTAACCCGGCCCCAGGAGATATCCGTAATATGCAGCAAACCGTCCACACCGCCAAGATCGACGAAAACCCCGTACTCGGTGATGTTCTTGACAACTCCGTTCAGGATTTTTCCTTCATGGATGGAGGTAAGGGTCGCGGTACGCTTCGTCTCCCTCTCCTGTTCCAGCAGAACCCGGCGGGAAAGAACGATATTGCTGCGTTTGCGGTTGTATTTCAGGATTTTGAAATCAAAGGATTTGCCTACCATTTCATCCAGGTTCCGAATCGGCCGCAGGTCTGCCTGAGATCCCGGAAGAAAGGCCTGCACCCCGACATCCACGGAAAATCCTCCCTTGACCCGAGCCAAAATAATCCCCTGGATGATCCCGTCTTCTTCATGGATTTTCTTGATCTCTTCCCAGACTTTTACTTTGGCGGCCTTTTCCTTGGAAAGAATGACGACTTCATTCTCGTCGTCCCACCATTCAACCATAACCTCCACGGAATCGCCGACTTTGGCGGTAACATTTCCGTTTTCATCTTTAAATTCGTTGATCCGGATCTGTCCCTCTGACTTGTATCCGATATCGACGAGGACGAAGTCCCTGTCAACGGAAATAATCCTGCCCGTAACCACTTCCCCTTCCGCGAAACGTTTGAAGCTTTCTTCATACATTTCCATCAGGGTATCCATACTATCACCGGATTCCAGCCCCTCATCGGCGCCTGAATCGTCGGACGCCGACATCGACTCCTCATGCGGATCCGATGAAATAGTGATGGATTGAGCAGTTACAATTTCCTCCGGTTGCTTTTCCGGTTGTTCCTGGTTTGTTTGATTACGTTCTTCCATGAAAAAAAGTTCCCCCTGAGCCGGTATGGTATATGATGCCCAATAGCATATCTTATATATGTAACAAAAAAATTATAAAAAAACAATCAATAAATGCACCTATTCCCTCGAGTTGGAAAGGAATTCCTTCAGGGCGCCAGATCGGAAAAAGAGGGCAAACCGCAAAGCGGCCCGGCCTGCGTGACGGCAGCCACAACAGCCCGCTCCATTGCCCGGGCTCCCATCATACCCACCACGCTCAGATCGGCTTCCACCAAACCGGTGGACAAGGCAAAAATCGTGTCTCCATCAACCATGGTGTGGGAGGGCCGCAAGGTCCGGGCATATCCATTGTGAGACATGGAGGCCAGTTTGGCAGCTTGCGCCTTGGTCAGAGAGGCGTTGGTCACCACCACACCGATGGTGGTATTGCCGGCGAACAGGTTTCCACGGCTCGAAAACGATCGGATCATCACGGATTCCGTGTCATCCAAGGTTTTTCTGTCCTCCTGAAGAAGGCCGGCGAGTTTCGCGCCGGTAAGTGGATCCATCACATCCCCGAGGCAGTTGACAGCAACGATCGCGCCGACTTGCAGACCATTGGTCTGAAGAGCGTAGGCTCCCAACCCGCTTTTCATCGCTCGGCCCATTCCCAGAAGTTTTCCCACGGTGGCACCGGTTCCGGCTCCGACAGAGCCTTGGCGCCAGTCACCGAATTCCGAATCCAGACACGCCTGATACCCCATTTCGGAGTCCGGCCGGATTCGATGATCTCCAATGAGCAGATCGAACAATACCGCGCCGCAGACGATGGGCACATGAGTAACCTGAACATCGAAACCGATCTTCTTTTCCTCCAGATACCGCATGACTCCCGATGCCGCATCCAGGCCGAAGGCGCTCCCGCCGGATAAAATGACGCCATGGATCCGTTCCACCAGGTTGGACGGGTGCAGCAGATCGGTTTCCCGGGTTCCCGGAGCACCACCCCGAACGTCCACACCGGCGACAGCCCCCCCTTCGCACAGCACGACCGTACATCCGGTGGCCGCTTCCCGGTTATGGGCATTCCCGACCCGGATGCCCGCTATTTCGGAAAACTGAATTTCCTGGATCATATTTCCAGTTGCTCACCGTCTGCGGCATCATCGGCCGAATACCAGAGATCGATCGGTTCCCCGGCGGAAAATTCTTTCACTTCGTTGCGGGATTGAAACCATCCGGCAACTGTTTCCCGATCGGCCGCATCCACCCGATCGTAGCGTTTGGCGCGAGCGACTATACCCTCGGAAGCTCCCTCCATCGAGCATCCGCCCCAGAAAACCAAGCCTTTCCCGGCGATCATATCCAGGAATCCGTCCAGGAATCCGTCACAATCCGTTTCCGTAATGTCCGGCTGAAACGTCCAGGTGATTTCAAAACCGGTTTCCGCAAATTCCCCCAGCCGAAGTTTCTTTCTCAGTCGCTTTTTCATTCGGGACTCCTTGTCGATAGTATGTAACACATAATGAACAGTTAAATTATTTATTGTATCTAATCTGGACGAATTGATCAAATAAATTCCTTGTGGCCTTCAGGGATTCGTCAACACGCCGTTTTCCGTGTGGATGCTCAGCGCCGACTAAAGGCATCGCGCCGAATCTCTCCACTCACCCGGAAAGTGGGGATACGGCGATCGGGCGGACACAGGCAACCGTCAGAGTGGAAACACCGTAGTCTGCCTCCACCTTGCCGGACAGGAGATAGGGCCGCTGTTCATCCAGCAGATGACAATACCGCCGGTAGGTTTCCGGAAAAAAGACGGTTTCGATCATTCCAGTCTCGTCTTCAAAGCTGACAAATTCCATCGGGTGACCCTTCCGGGTGCGTGTCTGTTTGGCAGTGATGAGCCAGCCCGCCGTCTGAATCCGGCGGCCGACATGCCGGGGGAGATCCAGTGCCCGAATGATGGTGTTCGGATTGATTCCGGAGCCATATAGGGACATGGGATGCCGGTCACATAAAAAACCCAGGGTATCCAACTCCTGTTCCAGCCGGTGTTCCCGGGATTCCGGGGGAAACTCCGGAATCCCGGACCAGAGGCCGTCTACCTTCCGGTCGAAGATCCGGTGGGATTTTCCATGTCTGCCCCGGTTTTTTTCCCATGCGGCCAGGAGCCAGGCCAGGGCGGACCGGGATGATCCCGGAGACAGGCTATCCATGGATCCGCACCGAATCAACGCCCGTGCCTCGTTGCGATCCGGGTGTACCCGGTCCAGAAAATCGCAAACGTCGTGGAACGGCCTTTCGGAACGACAGGTGATGATACGCCGGACACAGTCCCGGGAAAGACCCCGGACAGACAACAGGCCGACCCGGATATTCTTTCGATACCCGGTCCATTCCCACCGGCTATAGCGGATGTCAGGGGGAAAAATGACCAATCCCAAGCGCCTGGCTTCAGAAACGTACGCTCCGGAACTGTAATACCCTCCCTGGTTGCTGATCACGGCTGCCATGAATTCCGCCGGGAAATGGGTTTTCAGCCAAGCCGCCTGGAAGGAGACCCGGGCATAGGACGCACTGTGGGGTTTGCAAAAGGAATATCCATCGAAACTCATCATCATTTCCCAAATTTGACCGATCTGTTTATCGGTGACACCTCGTGCCCGCGCCCCCTCGAAAAAACGCTTTTGAAAATCCGGCAGCCGCTGTTCCCGGTCTTTTTTGGACATGATTTTTCTCAACCGGTCGGCTTCGGTATGGGAAAAACCAGCCAAGGCCACCGCGGTCCGGGACACATCCTCCTGGTAGACCATGATACCGAACGTTTCCCCCAGGACTTTTGCCAACAGCGGATGGATGGGTTCCCAGGAACCGCCGTGGAGCCTGCGAATATATTCCCGAATATAGGGATTGGCCGCGGGGCGGATGATGCTGCTGTGAATCACCAGGTGGGGAAAATCCCCTACCCCGGCTTTCTGTTGCAACAAGCGCATGGCAGGGCTTTCGATATAAAAACACCCCATGGTCCGCCCGGCCGCAATCGTTTCCCGGGTGGCCGGATCCTCTTCCGGATCCCACCTGGATTCATCCAGAACTCCACCGTTTTCCCGAACATTACCCAAGGTGTCCCGAATCACCCCCAGGCTTCGGTTCCCCAGCAAGTCAATCTTGACCAGCCCCGCATCCTCGGCACCGTCCTTGTCCCACTGGATTACCGCAACCCCCTTTACGGCCTGTTGAACCGGGACATATTGATCGATCGGATCCGGCGTGATCACCACACCCCCGGGATGGACGGAAAGACACCGGGGGATTCCGATAATCCGTCCGGCCAGCTTCAGGATACGGGGCCAGGGCTCTTCCAGGCTCAGATGGCGGGTTTCCGGCATGGTCTGAATTTCCGCGTACAGATCGGCCTCCGGATCATCCGATTGCCAGAACCAGGGAAGCCGCCGAGTGACCCGGCCGATTTCGGATTCCGGCAGGCCGAACACCCGGGCGGTCTCCCGCAGCGCCATTCTCGGTTGAAACAGAATGTGACTGGATACCATGGCGCTGTGACCGGAAAAGCGGGACAGAACATTCTGTATCACATTATCCCGCTCGTCCCAGGCGAAATCGACGTCGATATCCGGAGGATCCCTGCGCCCCGGATTCAGAAAGCGCTCAAAATACAGATTGTTCCGGATCGGGCACACGTTGGTGATTCCGAGGCAATAAGCAACCAGGGAAGCGGCGCCGGACCCCCTCCCGCAGGTTCGAGGGCTTGTCTGAACGATATCCCGGACCACCAGGAAATACGAATCAAACCCCATCTGATGGATAATCCGCAACTCCTCTTCCATCCGCCGGACCACCGGACCGGGAAGTCGAGGCCCATAGCGGCCGCGCGCTCCGGCATAGGTATCCCGGCGCAGGACACGGGAAGGCGTGCATCCATCCGGATTTGTCCAGGGAGGCATCACAGTGCCGAATTCCGGTCCGCTGAATTCGATCCGTCCCGCCAGAATCTCGGCGTTTTGAATCGCTTCCGGACACACCGCGAATCGGGACCGATGTTCAGGCGGTCCGATTAGAAGAGCGCCGGATGAAACCTTATCCTCAGGTTTCATCCGGGATACCGTTGTATTCAATGCAATGGCCCGCCGCAACCGATATACCGATACATCTTCTGATTCTATAAAAGAAGCGTCCGGAAAGGCCGCAACAGGCAGCCCCCATTCTCTGGCTTCCCGAACGAGGGGGTGGGATCCGTGAAGGGGATAGCGGCCAGTCAGGGCGACTGGAGCCAGCCCGGTTTTCCGCCAGAACGCGAGTAGGCTCACACAGGAGGTCAGGACCAGAAGCCCCTCGGAAAACCGGGGCAGATCGGTTCTCAGCTGAAATGTCGGGTGGATATGCCGCTGGGTGAGCAGGCGGCACAAATTTCGGTAGCCCGCCGGGTCTCGGACCAGGCACACAGCCTTTCCGGAGGTCCGCGGATCGGTGATTTCCGCTCCCACAACCGGCTTCAGGCCCATATCGCGACAGGTATGAAGAAACGGCCACAGCCCATACAGGTTGTCCGTGTCGGTCAGCGCCACCGTGGTGTATCCCAGATCCCGGGCACGGGAAACAATTGCCGGTACGGAAGCTGTCCCCCGCATCAGGGAATGATGGGAACGAACCAGAAGCGGGATCATACCGGACACATCGTCCGGCCCGTCCGGATGGCATGTTGTCCGAACCGGGAACGTATGCTGTCCATAACCGCCATCCTCCGTTCTTCGTGAAGGCGGAAAGAACCACTGAACAACGGGATCTGGGTGGAAGGCGGGGCCAGGCGGTCACAGACCAATCGGATGCGCCGGAGGCGAATCCGCCGAAGCCAGGCCAGATACAAGGCGGAGCGGGCCGATTCAAACAATCGGGTATCGATGGAGGTGGCCGGGTTGGCCGCTGTCTGCCGGATCACGTGGACGCCGTCCGCATATTCCAGGTGGACCGCAACACGCCGACAGGCAAGCCGTATCTCCCGAAGCCGGATTCCGGCCGTCTCCACCAACGAATACAGGGCGTTTTCGACGGGTTCCGGTTCATTCGTGTGCCGGGCGAACGAATGAACCAACCGGATTACCGGCGGAGCTTCATCCCGCATCCGAACCGGAGAGGGATCTATTCCGCGAACCGTATCCCGAATGAATCCGGCCCGGGTTCCGAACGGAATTTCCAGTTGGGCAAGCTGTAAAGACGCGACCTGTCCGGCCGATGTGAAATGAAAATCCCGCAAACGCTCCAGATCCCCCTTTTCGATGCCGGGGATCAATTCCAGGGGAATCGGCGCCATGAAGTCGGGCTCTTCACCTTCTGAGACAATATAACCGCCGCGGGGTTTGACCAGACGGGTGGCGGTTTTAGCCGTCAGCTTGTTCGGAGCAACGGACCAGACGGGATCCAGACGGAGATCATCGCGGATTTCCCGGCACAATCGCCGGGCAATATCCATCGGAGAGCCGAACAGGCGGCCGGTACCGGTTACATCCAGAAACAGGTGACCGTCCGCCTCTCCAATTTCCATCCGGGGAGAAAACATGGAAACCCGGCGTGCCAATTCCCGCATGGCCTGTTCGTACCGATCCGAAGAAGGGGGAAGGACCGTCGCATCCGGGCAGCACTGCAAGGCCCGGGACAGAGGCATCCCTTTTCGGACACCGGCCCGATAGGCTGTCTCGGTCATGTCGTATACCCGTGACCCTTCCACACCGGCATACGCCAGAACGACCGGCCGGTGGTGCAACCGGAAATCCAGGCATTGCTCCACGGAAGCCGCAAAACAGACGATGTTCAGATGAATGATGGATCGGCTCATGGACTACCGGGAAAGTTCTCTGTTTCCGCATCAAAATTGTTCGTTTTTCAGGCGGTCCGGAATCCCGGGGATCGGGAAGGCGTGTTCTCCCCTATCTCCACCGGTAATCGGTACCGGAGTCCATATATAGGGAGGCGATAAAAAAATGTCAATATAAATGTAAATAAAATGGTAAGTTTAATTTTTCGGTTTCGGCGTCGGTTCCAAACACAACGCCCGGGGAAGCACCCCGGGCGTCCAGATGGGAGAAACCGGAAAGAGCGGTCACCCGAATGCCGACATTCGAGTCATCAGGGATCCTCTTTCCCGATCGGGGTCGATCCGGATTTCCAGATATCACGATTGTATTCCTGAATGGTTCGATCGGAAGAAAATTTCCCGATCCGGGCGACATTCAAAATACCTTTTTCCACCCATGCATCGGGATCGGCGAACAACCGGTCCAATTCCATCTGAGCGACATGGTAGGAATGAAAATCCGCCAAAACCATATACCGGTCTTCTTCCAGAAGGGAATCCATCAACGGACGGAAAAGGCCGGGATCTTCCGGGCAAAAAAATCCATCCCGGACCAAATTGACGGCCCGGCGCAGAATCGGGTCCCGGTCGACATATTCCCAAGGCCGGTAACCGGCGCTTCGTTCCCGCACATCTTCCGCCGTCAATCCGAAAATCAGAATGTTCTCCCTGCCTACCTCTTCCATGATTTCGATGTTGGCACCGTCCAGGGTCCCGATCGTGATCGCGCCGTTCAAGGCGAATTTCATGTTGGAGGTTCCGGAAGCCTCGTATCCGGCAGTGGAAATCTGTTCCGACACATCCGCTGCGGGGAAAATACGCTCTGCCAGGGAAACCCGGTAATTGGGGAGAAAAACCACTTTCAGCCGATCCCGGGTGGCTGTGTCGTGATTGAGCATTTCGGCGACATGGCAGATCAGCCGGATGATCGCCTTGGCGACATGATATCCCGGCGCGGCCTTTCCTCCGAAAAAAAATGTTCGGGGATGCAGATCGATCTCCGGATTTTCTTTGACCATCAACCAGAGATAGACGACATGAAGCAGGTTCATCAACTGTCGTTTGTATTCATGGATCCGTTTTACCTGAACATCGAACAGGGAGTCCGGGTCAACGGAGATACCAGTCAATTTCCGAGTGACGGCCGCCAGATGCAGCTTGTTCTGATGTTTGACGTTTCTCCACTGTTTTCGGAAAACCTCGTTGGAGGCATGGCCTTCCAGTTCGCGAAGCCGGTTCAGATCCCGGATCCATTCGTCTCCGATACGGCTCCGGATCAGATCCGAAAGACCGGGATTGGCTGCCAAAAGCCATCGGCGGGGAGTGATTCCATTGGTTTTGTTGTTGAACCGTCCGGGAAACATCTCGTCGAAATCCCGCAGGTCGCGGGTCCGGAGCAACCGGCTGTGCAATTCGGCCACACCGTTGACCGAGTGGGACCCGACAATGGCCAGATGAGCCATCCGGATTTTTTTTTGTTCCCCTTCCTCGATCAGGGACATTCGTGGAAGACGTTCCGTCTCCCCCAGGAAACGGACCGAGACATCCCGCAGGAACCGCCGGTTGATTTCATAGATAATCATCAGATGCCGGGGAAGAATGGTTTCAAACAGGGATACCGGCCATTTTTCCAGGGCTTCGGACAGGAGGGTGTGATTCGTGAACGCGCAGGTCCGGGTGGTGATGTCCCACGCCGTTTCCCAAGGCAATTTGTATTTGTCCAGAAACAACCGCATCAGTTCCACTACCGCCAGGGAAGGATGCGTGTCGTTCAGATGGATGGCGACTTTGTCCGGGAATTCGTTGAAATTGTCATGGTTGACCAGATACCGCCGGATGATGTCTTTGATGGAGCACGTGACAAAAAAATATTCCTGTTTCAGTCGCAGTTCCTTGCCTTCGACCCCCTCGTCATTCGGATACAGGACCTTGGAAATATTTTCCGAGATATTCTTTTCCTCCACGGCCTTCAAATAGTCTCCGTGCTGGAAATAATTCAGATCAAATTCGTTGGATGCCCGGGCCGACCAAAGGCGAAGGGTGTTTACCGTATTGTTGCCGTAGCCGACGATCGGAACATCGTATGCGATACCCACGACATTGCTGGTATCACACCATTCAAACTGGACACTCCCGTCCGCTTGCCGAATTTCTTTTACTTTTCCGTAATAATGAACGTTGAATGTATATTCCGGCCGGGCGATTTCCCAGGGGTTACCGAATTTCAACCAGTTTTCCGGAAGCTCTACCTGCCCCAGATCCCGGATTTCCTGGTCGAAAATCCCGAATTCATAGCGTATGCCATATCCATAGGCGGGGATCTCCAGGGTGGCCAGGGAATCCAGAAAACAGGCCGCAAGGCGACCGAGTCCCCCGTTGCCCAGCCCCATGTCCGGCTCTTCCGCAGCCAGTTCATCGAGATCGATATGCAGCTCTTCCATGGCCTTGCGGGTTTCTCCGTAGAGCCCCAGATTGAACAGGTTGTTGGTCAGAACCCGCCCCATCAGGTATTCGGCGGACAGATAATAGACCCGTTTGACATCCAGGTTGTAGTACGTCTGCTGGGTCCGGATCCATCGTTCCACCATCCGGTCTCTGACGGACAGCGCGAGCGCCTGGTACAAGTCTTTGACGGTTGCCGTGTACTGGTCTTTGGAAAGAGAATATTCCAGATGATTCGCAAAGGAAAGCTGGATGCTTCCGGCGTTCATACCCTTGTTGAAGGTTCCCCAGGATCGGAAAATGGAACTGGATTTCATACCCACCTCCTTGGAAATGGTGATTGCTTTCCACCTGTCCGGACACCGGGGCGGTGTTTTCCGTCAGGTGCCCTACCCTGACAACGGTATCCCCACATGGACCGGGAGCGGATTCAGCGATCTCATTACGTCTTCGGTCCGGATCCGAACCAGACACCCCCGTTTGCCGGCATTCAGGTAAATTTCCGAAAGCTCCATGATCCCGGACTCGATGTAGATCGGAATCGAAGGATGAATCCCGAACGGAGAAACCCCCCCAACCTGGTAGCCGGTAAGGCGTTCTACTTTCCGGGGGTCACAGGGATGGATGGATTTGACCCGGAGCGCTCTGGCCAATGTTTTGGTGGAAACCTGACGGTCCCCATGCATGAGGACAATAAGCGGGTTTCCGGAATCGTCCTCCATCACCAGGGTCTTGATAACCTGGTGCGGCTCCAGTTTCAACTCCACCGCGGCCTGGTTGGCTCCTCCCTTGTCACGGTAGCGGTAAGAAAACAGGCGGTAGGCGACACCCAGGTCATTCAGTTGCCGAATGGCGGATGTCGCCGGGATGTGATTGCGGGCCATGTTTCAGTCCGTCAAACGGTTTTCCCGTACGTCCATTTGCTCGCGGAGGCGATTGACAATTTTCCCGGTTTCCCGGAGAGTGGCGCGGGACAGAAGCCGCCGGGCGTATTCCACAGTGTCGGAGACCTTGAGGCGGTGGATGGTTTTCTGTACTGTCGGCAGGAATTGCGGATCTACACTGAGCCTCCGGATTCCGATTCCAATGAAAAACCAGATATATTCCGGCTCATGCGCCAATTCCCCGCAAACGGATATCGGTTTCCCCCGGGAAAGCGCCGCTTCCGCAATCCGAGCAAGTCCCCGAAGAACGGACGGGTGATACGGTTGATAATACCGGGCCACCTTTTCATTGGTTCGATCTACCGCCAGCATATACTGCACGAAATCGTTGGTACCCACGGAAAAAAAATCCACCTCCTCCACCAGATCGTCAATAATTTCAATGACGGAAGGCAATTCGATCATCATTCCGATGCGCGGGGAATCGTGATGCGGAAGACCGCTCCGGATCAGGCTGTGTATACAGTTTGTAACGATGGAACGAGCCTCCCGGAATTCATCCAGAGACGAAATCATGGGAAACATGATCTGTATGGAACGGGAATAGGCGGCCGCCCGCAGAATCGCCCGGATCTGCTGTTCAAAAATATGGGGATTGCTCAGGGAAAAACGAATGGATCGCAACCCCAACTCCGGATTCGCCTCACCGATGGCGTTCGAATAGGACAGGATTTTGTCCCCTCCGATATCCAGAGTTCGAATAGTGATCTCCTTTTCCGGCATATCTTCCATCAATTTCTTGTACAGCACCACCTGTTCCTCTTCCGAGGGAAAACCGGACCGGACGATAAACGGGAATTCGGATCGGTACAGGCCGATCCCTTCCGCTTTCAAATTTTTTGCCAGCGATAATTCGCTCAGCAGGTTGATATTGGCCAACAGCACCACCCGTTCTCCATCCCGGGTGTATGTGGACGAAGACATGGACCGTGTAAACGAGAGGGACTCGGACCGGATCCGGTTGCGCTGTTCAAAACGCTCGACAATTTCCCGGGTCGGAGCCACATATATATTGCCCATGTCCGCATCCATCAGAATCGGCGTGTCCTCCGGAATCTGGAGGAGTTCCGGCTGATCGGCGATGATGGCCGGTATTTTCATGGACCGAGCCAGAATCGAGACATGTGAGGTGATTCCTCCGCTGACCACGATAATACCCTGGACATCTTCCGAGGCCAGCTTCAGGATATCCGATGGATACAGTTCCCGGGCGATAACGATCCGGTTTCGTAACGGCAGGGAGGGACCGGAATTCCGGCGCATCAGGTTTTCAAGAAGTCTGCCCGCCAGATCCTCGATATCCGATACCTTTTCCCTCAGATACATGTACGGGCTGGACGAAAACATGGCGATATACCGCCTGGCCACGGATTGAACCGCACGGGGTGGAGACATCCCGGATTCCATTTGATGCAGGATCTCCTGATGAAAGCGGGGATCCTTGAGCATCATGAAATGGGCGGAAAAGATCAGGGAAGCACTTTCCGGAAGCCTTTCCGAAAACCGGGTTTGCAGTTCCTGGAGCTGTTCAAGAGTAATTTGAAAAGCACGATGATAGTCGGCCGGGGTATAGGAATCCAGGTCTTCGAAATCCTCCCGCAACAGCCATCCGTGGCTTTTTCCGAAAAGCGCGGAAGTGCCAAACGCGAATCCGGGACATGCGATCTGCCCCTTGATGAATTTCAGTTTTTCCAGAATTGCCGGAGTGGTCGATGGATCCGACATGACGTGGAAATTCATCAACAGCCTGGCATTTTCAATGGCACTGGCCAGCTGGGACGCCGTCGCTTTCAAGGTCATTACATCAATATCATCAAAATAGTCAGGGTTCTCATGTTGAACCACCAGGACTCCGATGTTTTCGATTCCCTTGTAGATGGGAACACCCAGAAAGCTCTGAAAGCGCTCTTCGCCCGCCGCCTCAAAATACTTGAAGGCCGGGTTTTGTCCAGCTGCCCCCTCGCATACCGGTTCCTGGGTGATCATTACGGTTCCAACCAGGCCTTCGCCCGGTCTCATCCGAATACGGCCGACAGCTTCCGGGTTGAGACCGACGGTGGCTCTCAGAACAATTTCTTCGGTCTGATCGTCATATAGATATATGGAAGAGACCGTTGCGGACAGATGGCCGGCCACCAATTCGACGGTTTTTTGCAAAAAGTTCTGGATATCGTGGGCTCCGGACAACAGAGCCATCAGGTCACTGATGTTGCATAAGAGGTTGAAATGATCCGGGTTTCGTAAATGGGGTGATTGGTTGGTCATGATGTCACCCCACGGCAGGGGACCGGGCGATCGCCCGGTCTGCCAGAAACAAGCCTGCGATGGTTTTCGCGTCCTGAATCTTTCCGGAAAAAACCATTTCCAGTGCCGTTGCAAAAGGAAATTCATGCACCGCGATCACTTCGTCCGGATCCAGATGACCTGAAGTCCGGGAAAGACCGGTCGCGAGGTACAAATGGATTTTCTCATCGGAATATCCCGGAACCGGGGTAATAACCCCCAGCGGTCTCCAGGTGTCCGCGGCATATCCAGTTTCTTCGGCCAATTCCCGTTTGGCGCAGGTCAGAGGTTCCTCTGCTCCGTCAAATGTCCCGGCCGGAATTTCCCAGATATAACCAGCGGCCGCATACCGATACTGGTTCAGAAGAATCACATTTCCGT
>CAZTKB010000044.1:0-16667 GCA_964614125.1 uncultured Desulfobacterales bacterium
CCTTCCGTGGATTGGGTAAGCAGTGGATTGGCACCGGCTCCGACTGCGACGACCGCCAGATCGCAATCCATGATGGATTCCGATCCGTTGACCGGTACCGGCCGACGTCTTCCGGAATCATCCGGTTCTCCCAGTTCCATCCGGATGCATTCCATTCCAACCAGCCGCCCTTTGTCATCCCCGATAAATCGAGTCGGATTGGTCAGTAGGTGGAATTCGATTCCTTCCTCTTCCGCATGGTGAATTTCTGCTTTTCGGGCAGGCATCTCGTCTTTGGATCTGCGATATACGATTCGTACCCGGTCAGCCCCCAAACGCATGGCGGTCCGGGCGGAATCCATGGCGACGTTTCCGGCCCCCAACACGACAACATCTTTGGCGCGGGGAATGGGAGTGTCGAATTCCGGATATTTATAGGCTTTCATCAGGTTGGTACGGGTAAGATATTCATTGGCGGACAGGATACCGATCAGGTTTTCCCCCGGGACATTCAAAAACTTCGGCAGGCCGGCGCCGACACCCAGATAGATCGCATCATATCCCTGTTCAAACAGCTCATCCAGGGAGACAGTACGTCCGACAACCGCGTTGCATTCCAGCTTGACCCCCTGCCGTTCCAGGAATGCCACTTCGGAAAAAACGATTTCCTTGGGAAGTCTGAATTCCGGGATGCCGTAAACCAACACCCCCCCAGGTTTATGAAAGGCTTCCAAAACCGTGACTTCATGGCCTTTTCGAATCAAGTCACCCGCAACTGTGAGGCCTGAGGGACCTGATCCGACTACGGCGATTTTTTTTCCGGTAGGTTGATTCCGTGGGGGGAGTACACCGGTTCCGTTTGCCCGTTCATAGTCGGCGGCAAAGCGTTCCAGGTTCCCGATAGCCACCGGGTCACCTTTTTTTCCCAGAATACAATTGCCTTCGCACTGAATTTCCTGGGGGCATACCCTTCCGCATACGGCCGGCAGGGCGTTTTTTGCCCATAGGTTGCGGATCGCCCCGGTCATATCTCCTTGGGTGATCAAATGAATGAAACCGGGAATGTCCACACTGACCGGGCACCCATCCACACAGCCGGGCTTTTTGCATTGCAGGCATCTGCCGGCTTCTTCCATCGCCATTTGGACTGTGTAGCCGGTAGGTACTTCCTCAAAATTTCGTCTCCGGATTTCCGGTGGCTGCTCTGGCATTTTCTGCCGGGAGACGGTTTTTTTGGCCTCTGTTTTCTCTGCCATGTAATCCTCCAAAACGCAGTGATAAGTGGAATGCAATCCCACGGGATAAATAATAGGTTTTTCCAGGAATCCGTTCAATTCCGGTCAAACGGCCGAAGGGGGCACGAAGTTCGGACGATCCGATCAGACCTGCTGGAGGGTACAAAATTCCTCGTAGCATTTTTTTTCGTCTTCGCAATAGGCTTGCAGACGTCTCATCAATTCATCGTAATCCACCAGATGACCGTCAAATTCCGGGCCATCGACGCAAGCGAATTTGGTTTCCCCTCCCACAGTGACCCGGCATCCGCCGCACATGCCGGTTCCGTCCACCATGATTGGATTCAGACTCACCATGGTCGGGACGTTAAACTCTTTGGTAATTTTGGACACGAATTTCATCATGGGGACGGGCCCAATGGCGACCACCAACTTGACATCTCCGGCTTCGAGAACGGTTTTGAGTACTTCGGTGACAAAGCCATGATGCCCGTAAGATCCGTCGTCAGTACAGACATGAAGTTCGTCGGTGATGGCTTTCATTTCTTCTTCCAGAATCAGGATATCCTTGCTCCGGGCACCGATGATGCCGATCACCTGGTTGCCGACCTGTTTTAGGCCGCGCGTGATGGGGTGTAAAACCGCAATGCCGGTGCCGCCTCCGACGCAGACCACTTTGCCCAGTTTTTCCAGGTGGGTAGGTTTGCCCAACGGCCCGATGATGTCCTGGTAAGAGTCGCCGATTTGAAGGGTTTTAAAGAGGGCGGTGCTTTTCCCCACCACCATGTAGATGATGGTGATCGTGCCTTTGTCCGGATTGGTATCCGCCATGGTGAGCGGGATTCGCTCTCCGGTTTCATTCGCCTTCAGGATCACGAACTGGCCGGGTTTGGCTTTTTTGGCGATCAGCGGGGCTTCGATCTCATTCATGACAATGGTCCCGCCGGCCATTTCCTTGCGGTTGACAATGGTAAACATACGAAAACCTCCAAAAAGTGTTATATGATCGATATCTCCACCCGGTGGGGCGGATCGGAGCCGTTCCCGAAATGGAATGACACGTTTCGAGAGCCGTAATCGGAACGAAATAATTCCGTTTCAAGAGTAAATCATCTGTTCATCACAGATGCAGTTGGAAATCAATAAGAAAATGAAGTAAAGCGTATAGTTTTTTCATACATATATGGTTTATTGAAACATTCGTATCCCGGGATTGCCGTTTAAGGCGCTTTCGGGTCTCCCGGCCAAGGGCAAAACGAGCTTTCCGACCAACCATTTTCCCCCTCCCCCCTTGCGGGCTGGGGCAGAACTAACCATTTTTCCCTCCCTCCTTGCGGGCTGGTCCAAGGTTAACCATTTTTTCCCTCCCTCCTTGCGGGCTGGTCCAAGGTTAACCATTTTTTCCCTCCCCCCTGGTGGGGGAGGAGCAGGACCTCCAATTTTTCCCTCCCCCCTGGTGGGGGAGGGCAGGGTGGGGGGCATACCG
Organism: uncultured Desulfobacterales bacterium; assembly: GCA_964614125.1. Lineage (GTDB taxonomy): Bacteria > Desulfobacterota > Desulfobacteria > Desulfobacterales > Desulfatirhabdiaceae > UBA4064. Next base: position 2,701 of record CAZTKB010000044.1, read on the forward strand.
TGCTGCGATCCTGACGGAAACCACGGCATTTCCCATGGGAGCGACTGGTGTACCTCCATGCGCCGAACGAAAAGCGTTTCTTTGCCGGAAACGCGGAAAACTTGATTCCAGGGTTGACAGGCCCGGATGGTTTGGCGTATTTCGAACAAGTTCGCCGGTGAAATGGGAGCGCCGACAGATTGATGGCTGATCACTTCGAAATTAATATGTTTGGAAAGGGTATCCATTTCCTTTCTCCTACAGGCTTGCACATGAAATTGTTTGACAGTCACTGCCACTTGGATGATCCGGTCTATGACAACGACAGGACCGAGGTGCTTGAACGTGCCAAAGAGAATGATGTTTGTGCCGTGATGATTGCCGGCATCAACCTGGATACATCCCGAAAGGCGGTGGGGCTGGCCGGGATTCATCCGGAAATCTATGCTTCGGTCGGTTTTCACCCGCACGATTCCTCGGCTTGTTCCGAGGATGCACTTCGAGAATTGATTCAATTGGCCGGATATCCTCGGGTCCGGGCATGGGGGGAGATCGGCCTGGATTTCAACCGGATGTATTCTCCCCGGAAAGACCAGGAAAAATGGATGATCCGCCAGATCGAGACGGCTGATGAATTGGCCCTTCCGATTATTTTCCATGAAAGGGAGACCGACGGCCGGATGGTCGACCTTCTCCGGGAACATCATCGGAGAGGAGGGCACGGAGTGATCCACTGTTTCAGCGGCAGCCGCAAGGACTTGTCTGCATTCCTGGAGATGGGGTATTGCATTGGTGTTACCGGCATTGTCACCATCCAGGAAAGAGGCCGGGAACTGCGGGGTATGATTCCGCTGATTCCCTTGGATCGCCTGATGATAGAAACCGACTCGCCGTATTTGACACCGGCTCCCCAGAAAAACACCTTTCGTCGGAATGAACCGGCCTTCGTTCGTTCGGTTCTGTTCAAACTGGCCCAAATTCGGAAACAGGATCCCGAAGAATTGGCTGAAGCTGTGTGGACGAATACCTGCCGCCTGTTCCGAATCGATGGATGAAAAACCACCGAAACCAAGTTGCTTTCGATGGATGAAAAACGACACAGGATACCATGGGAGGATGATATGAAAATTATCGGTATTGGATGCAGCCCCAGAAAAGGAAAAACTACCACGCAGGCTTTGGAGGAATGCCTGGCCTCTGTACGGTCCTCGGTTCCGTCCATGAAGACGGAACTTATCGAGTTGGCCGAATATCGCATCGGGGGATGCATTGCATGCGGAAAATGTGCCAAGGAGTTTTCCTGCAGCCAGGATGACGATTTTCAGCGACTCATTCCGTTGCTGGACGATCCGGACCTGGCCGGAATGATTGTGGCGAGCCCGGTATATTTCGGCAATATGACCTCCCAGGCCAAGGCATTCATCGATCGCTGTGTGGTGTTCCGTCGAAACGGTTTTCGGCTGAGAAACAAGGTTGGTGGTGTGATTGCGGTAGGTGGTGTCCGTAACGGCGGGCAGGAGATGACGATTCAATCCATACAGGCAGCCATGCTGGTATGGGATATGGTTGTGGTCGGAGACGGACAACCGACGGCTCATTTTGGAGGAACGGTTTGGAGCGGTCATCCGGATGGCGTTACCGGGGACGCTTTCGGATTGGAAACCGTTCGGAACCTAGGCAGACGAGTGGGAGAATTGGCCTCGATACTGCATAAATGATTTTTGCCTGGATTGTCATGAAACCGTTTCTACCTGATAATATAGATTTACGATCATCCCGGCAAACAAGACGGCTCCGGGGCAGGGAACAACCATTTTTTTTCGAAAATTTCCTCCGATGAGGTTGTAGAACTCCAGGCAGGCGGAACAAACCTGTTTCGTTTTCCCGATGGAATAGGGAATGCACCCGTCGGCCGTTTCCAGATGGTATTCCGGCTGGATGAAGTTGGCATGGTTGGCGCAGTGCATGACAAACAATTCCGGATAGGTGATGCCCCGGATCCCCATGATTTTTAACCATCGAGCCTGCGCCTCTTCCCCCATGGAAGCGATGTCCAGAAATTCCGGTGGGCATATTCGTTGGAATTCAAGAGAATTGGACATCCGTTGGATCATGGCGTCACCCATTGGGGGAAGCCGGGGGGGGTGGAAATCGGAACGGGTGATGATGACGGCCGGTGTGGCTGAGATCCCGTATTGTCGGATTTCCGTGGAGGAAATCAACAAATATCTCCCGGCATATTCGGAATTTGCGTACCAGGAAAGCTGCCTTCGACAGGTTTCGAAACCAGACCAGGCATCCGGTGTTACATAACCGACTTTTGTGCGGGTGGATAAGGGGAGGCATACGGCCTTTTTGGTTTCGACCGGAATCTCCCCATAACCCAACAACTGATTTCTGGCGTCGTCAAAATCCGCTTGGTCCATCCAATAGACATATTTGACAAACATGTATCCGACCCCGCGAGGTTGCGGTGAAAGTTACGAAGACTGGCTTTCTTCCTTTTTTTTCTTTTTGGCGGCCGCCTCTTCGGCCTCCCGTTCAAACACATCGTATCCCAAGAGAGATTCGGCAATAAATGCGGAAAGGTCTTTCATAACGATTCCCGACTGCAGCGAGGAAATCCCTACCTGAAGCCCCTGATAGCAAAACGGACAACAGGATACCAATTCTTTGGCTCCGGTTTCCTCGGCTTCTCGAACCCGGCGTTGTGCCATTTTGTTCTGGATATCCGGATATCCGGCTTTTAGCCCCCCTCCGGCGCCGCAACATCGGGAGTACTCCCGGTTTCGGGGCATTTCCACGAGTTTCAGACCCGGGATGGCCTCCATGATCAGGCGCGGCGCCTCAAACCCTCCCGTTGCCCGCCCCAGATGACATGGATCATGGTAGGTGACCACCCGGTTGACGGGATGAGGAAATGTCAATTTTCCCTGTTTGACCAACCGGGCCAGATACTCCACCGTATGGAGGACTTCGAAGTTCAGCTTTCCGACCTTGGGGTAATCCTGCATGATGGTTTTGAAGCATCCGGAACAGGAACTGATCAGGGTTTCGATTCCCAGGCTGTTGAATTGTTCAATGTTTTGAAGAAACAGGCGTTTGTGCTCCGGATCTCCCATGCGTAACAGCACGCTCCCGCAACATTTTTCATCTTTTCCCAATACCCCGTAATCGATGTTCAGGGTTTCCAGAATATTGATCGTGTTGATCGCAACCTGCTTGACGTTGGCATCATAGGAAGCGGTGCAACCGAAAAAGAGGAGTACCTTGGCATGATTCTTCTGAATCTCCCGGGGTTCCTCAATGAGAAGACCGTCCTTTTTGGCCTTCCGGGACCATTTTGTCCGGCCCGCCCTAGGCTGCTGCCAGGGGTTGTCATAGGTCATGACACTTTTCCGCAGGGCTTTCTGGGGTTCCAGAGGACCGTATCCTGCACTGACAATGAGTCTTCGAAGATCTTCCCACAGATTAACCGTGTCAATGTGCGCGGGACAGACGACCTCGCACTGTCCACAAGTGGAGCATTCATACAAATTGGCAACGAATTCCTCGATCTGTTGATTGGTTACATCCTGAAACCGGAACAGGGATTTGAGCCATTTCTTGATTGGTGCTCCGATCCGGTCGCTCTTCAGGATAGAAGCCAAAAAACCATTCTGGGTTCGGGCAATTTTTAAAAAATCAATGACTTTCCGTCGAGGAACAATATCTTCTTTGGAGTCTTGGTCGTATACCGGACACCAAGTGAGGCATTCTCCGCAGCGGGTGCAGGCATCGAGTTCGACCAGACGTTTGATGTCCAGATTGTGAAGTGGGATCCGTCTGACGTCATCCGCCTTTTTTTCCGGTTGAGGCGGGACGGCATTGGGTTTGGTTTCATTTTCTGTGGTCATATGAATACCTTTGATTGGATTTTCTTGACGGATTAAATTCGCTTTTCATTTTTAACACCGGAAACCTCTTCCAGGATGTAGGTCAGCGGGGTGTTAAACATGTGTCTCATTTTGCCGAACGGAAGATAGGCAATAAAAACCGCTGCTACCACACCATGGGCATACCAGAGAATTGGATATATCGATGCCCAGGGCAGATCCAGAAGTGCGAATATTCGAGACAGAGGGTACCCCATGAAGGAGGCCATGGCAGCTGGAACAGGAACAGCTGTTACCAGGATTCGGACACCTTCCAGAATGAAGCCCAACACGACCAGACTTCCAATAATTCCCAAGGCGATGTTGTCCTGGTACTCGGATACCACATGCCCGGGTTTTGTGATGAAACGGCGGCTAAGTGCCCACAAAATACCAGCCAGTATCATCATACCCAACAGATCGTTGGCAAAGGCCGTGAACGGGTGATTTTTATCGATGAGCGCCATCGCCCATTCACCGTCGGGATTCATGGTGAACAGAACAGCTGTCACAATGCTGAGGAAGCAGCGAATCAGAATGGCGGTGTAGATCAAAGAATGCATGGACCATCTTCCCATGCTTTCCTTTAGAATCCTCCGCTGGAGAAGAACATCGAAGAGAATGATTTTGAAAATGCTAAAAATTCTACGGGAAAAAACGACCTCCCAAATGGATTCCGAGCTCAGCGCGATTTTACGGTGCAGAGAGGTTTCTTCTCCCTGCACGCTACCCTGGTACCAGAAACGGAGGGTCAGAAGAATACCGAATGCCAGGATCAGCATGGCCACCCCGAAAACCGGGTGCCCCATAGCCAGAGGAGAGTTATGGCACAAAATGCAAAGGGCGCTTTTGGATGGCAGAACCGACGCCGGGGCACCAACCCGGTTCTGATCGTGATGGCATTTTTCACAGGATTTCGGATCCGAGACGTCGGCAAGAGAGTGGTCCGCCAAGCTGACCGGTAAAAGGGATGCATCCCTTCGTGCCAGGACGACTTGATCCGTACGGGTATCCAAGGCAACCAGGGGAGCCTGGAAGTGGCAGGCTTGACAGCTGACCCGGAGGTGCGGGTCTCCGACCGGAGATTCGCCATGAACCGAATGACATTCCCGGCAGGTTGCACCAGAGCGTGTTTGATGCGGCGAACGGGCCACATCCGTATGACATTGAACGCAGGCTACAAATTGATGGCGGGGTTGTTGCTGAAACAATTTTTCACGGGTCACCTGGAGCGAAAGCTCATTGCCATCGACCAGACGGATGCAGGTTGTTTCCTGATGGCAGCTCAGACAGAAAGCCTGGGATGTGGCAACCCCTTCATTGGTACGGATATTCGGTGACCGATGGCAGTCCAGGCAAACCAGCGGTTTGGATCCGGATTCCGACAAGAGCGGACTGTCGGAAAGCTGCATTCGATATATGCCCGCCAGGGTTGCTGTCAGCAGAATCCCTGCGACAATCGCGGTAACGGTTTTTGAATTCATAGGATATCGCTCACTCTTTCAATAAATTGGACAGTATCCATGGATGGCTGGAGAACCGTCAGTTTCCGGGGTTTTCGGAGTTCATCCGTTTCCATTCTTCCGGGTGTTCCCGACGCAGTTTTTCCGTGGAAATTTTTCCGGTAAATATGGACTTTTCCAAAGGGAACACTTCGGGCAGGAGATGGGTGTCAGACATGTGAACCAACCCAATATACATCACTGCCAGAATCGCTTCGTGGAAATGAAAATGGGTGGCGACGTTGATCCAATGCCCCGGAAGAAAGGTGGAAAAAAACTCCGGAAACCACATCAACAGACCGGTGATGCCCATGCTCTGCATGCCGAGCATGACAGCCCAGTAATCCACCTTTTGCAAATAGCTGAAGCGGTCAAATAAGGGGGGGGTTCCCTTACCGAAAATATATCGCAGGTTCTGATACAGATCGGCAAAATCCTTTCTGGAAGGCATTACGGATTCTGGGCCGGTCAGTTTCCCCTTCATGCCGAACTTATAATACAGCAGCCATGCAAAGTGGATCACAATTCCCAGGTATAGCGATACGGCAAAAAATCGATGAAATGATCCGGCGGTGGAGGCTCCTCCGATCAGGGAAACCACAAAACGGGTCCACTGGTAATGGCTGAGACTCAGCGAAAACCCCGTGATGACCAGCCCGGTGAAATTGACGATGATCACAATGTGCAGCAGTCTGTGGAGAACATGAAACCGCTGATGGAGTGGAGGTTGGTTCTGTGTTGATTCCATTTTAGTTATGTTTCCTCAGTTTTTCATGGATTTTTCGGAGCATCAGCAGGCAGCTGTGACTGTAAAAGAACGCCAGCACTCCCACGATGAAAACGAGAGAAAGCAAACTGAGCGTATGAACGAACCGTAATCCGGTTTGTTTGGCTTCACTCTTCTTGTCCATGTCCACTAGACTGTCGTGGATAATGATATCCGCGAACTGAGGGGTAGCGTCCGGGTGACATCTCCGGCAGGCCGTAAGCGCCGCAACCGGATCTTTCAGCGAGATCACGGTGTGGCCCCCATGGCAGTCTGTGCAGGACGCAGACTTGTCATACCCCAGGTTGACGGCTGTTTTCCCGTGGTAGTTGGCCAGGTAACTCGATTTCTGGGCTGGATGGCAGGTTCCGCAAGTCTCTGTCATTTGTTTCCCGATTTCAATCCGGGACAAATGGGATTTCGCATAGTGTGCCAAATGGCAGTCTCCACACACCGGCGCGTAACCGGTCATGGAACCATTGCCGGTTTCCAGTTCTTTTTTTCGTGCTTCGGCATGGTCTCCGATGAGATATCGGTCATGGGACAGCTTATGACACTTCGCGCAACTCTGGTAGTCGAAGGAACGTCGAGAGTCCCGTTTTAAGAAATCTTTCGAAGCGGGGTCCGGATGGTTTTGGCCTTTTTGGGCCATGGAACCATGGCATTCCTCGCACTTGATCGCACCATGGGCGGAGTCCGAAAAACGGTTCATATCCACAAACCAGCCGGACGGATCCAAGCCGGCAGGTTTTGCCCAGACACGGGGTACCATGACGGTGATGGATAGAAAACCGATTGCCGACAGAAAACAGGCAAGAAATAAAGCGTCACGCCAGTATTGGTTTTTAAAATATCCGGTTGGCAATGTTGTCTCCTGTTGTGTGGTGGTATGGCGCCGGAACGGAAGATTCCAGGAGGGAGGACCCGGAGATCGACGTTGGGGCGGGTGGTTCGGAATATCCTTCCGTGTTTCGGTATCGGGTGGAAGGCCGGAAAACCGAGACCGACGTGAGGAAATAGGTGTCCAGAAAGGTGATGGAAAGACGGTGGAGGTGGTCAAACAACCCTATGGCTTGGTTGAGCGTATCTTTTCCGACTTCCATGTCATTTTTGATACTTCGCAGCAGCTCCGTGATTTTTTTCGCGTCTTGGATCAATGTGGTTTCCGAGCCCGTACGAATTACCAGCCGATGTTCCTTTTCAAGGGTCGGCAGTCGTTTCCACATGGCTTCCAGGAATACCCGCACTTTTTCCGGTTCATAGGTTTTTTTTCCGATCAGCCAGGTGATCGGAAAAAACTCCATGGCAGAGGCGGTGATCCGGGAGTTGCTCAGTTCTCTTCTTAAATTTCTCAGCAGGGCAAAAGCGGGAGGACCGGAAAGAAAATTTTGGTCAGATTGGTTGGGTATCTGAGAATCTTCGGGTTGAGAAAACCAATTCGGAAGCCCGGTTTCCCAGAAAACTACATCGGCGACCCAGCGATTGGCTTCCGGATAACCCGGATGCTCCAGATGAGGTCCGAACAGATAGAGGCAGCCCTTGCCCAGGGAGGTACGAACGATGGCAGCCTGATTCAAAAGGATTTCCGAGGCCAGATCGGGATGAACCAAAAATGAGGTTTTATGCGTAAAACCTTTATAGGAGGCCAGAATGGTGGAAGTATCACCCGGTCGCATTCCCGGGCCGCCGTACATCGGAGCTGTGATCGTGCGGGAACCGTTCTGGGAAATGATTTCCAGGCAAACCTCTTCGCGGACCGGGTGAAAAACGAAATCGCATCCATAAGAGGTACAGAATTTATGGGAAGCGCGAATGGTTGGGGGGAGAATTTTACTGAGATTGGTGATTTTTACATCGACGAAATTGAACAGATGCAACGGTGGTTTGGAGGAGTTCATTGGGAGGTAGGCGCCCGCGCAGGAGCCGATATACATTCCTCCGTTTTGGACAAACGAACGGATCCGATCGGCGCCTTGGCTGCCCAAACCCTGTGCGACGGCAAATGTGTCTCCCCCGGATATGACCAATACATCCAAATGATCCAGACCTCCCTGGACGACATCATTTTCATCGAGAAATACCAAATCTCGAAAGCCGGCTCTTTCGAAGAGGTCGACAAACCATAACCAGGAGTGGGAAGTTCCGGTTCCGGCATATATCCCTATGAGAGCGCGACGGGTACGTCTGCTTTTCGGACTGGGAACATCCGAAAAACTAAGATCCGCGCCGTTTTTTTCCATGAACAGCACATTCCCCCGATACAGCTCCCGATTCACAGCCTCATAGGGTTGATATGGTTTCATACAAACCAGAAAGTATAGTATTTGTGCCCTTCCATTCCATGTTTACCGGAAAAACCATGGCAGGGAACATGGGAAGAAGAGGGCGAAAGGAAGTGATAGCACCGAACCGGTGGTGTGAAACCGCCGGTTCGGCAAGAGAGATCATCCGCAGAGGCCGGAGACCACCTGGTCCAGGGTTTCTTGGGTGATCTCCAGTTCTGTTCCGATTCCGGAGAGTTCCACCAGGCTTTCTTCCGTCAACTCCGGACACATGACGGCAAAAACAGGCTGGATGCCGAAAATCAGGGCAATCGCCATTCTGCGTTCCCACCAGGCGGTCACATCATCTCCGGACACTCCGAAGTCGTTGAATATAGGACGGTTGGGAGTCCAAGGGCTAAAGCAGCCATTACCATAAAGCGGGATCGCACCGTTCAGGGAGTCGAAGGAAGCGATCATGTCTTTCAGGCTCGTTTTTCCGGAAAGTTCGGCAACAGCCAGCGGATCGATTCCGTATTTGGCGCATTCCCGCATAGCGCGCCCGGCATCTTCGGCGGTAAGGCCAAGTTTTCGGAACGCCATCAAGGCGTAGACATCCGCAATCAACATCCCCGGTTCGGCAACCTTGCTTTCTTCGACCCGCTTGGGATCATCATCCAGGAAAACCGCGGTGTTGGTCGGATACGGGGTGAAATAATCGGCGCTATGGCGATGCACCACCGGGGCCATCCATTGTGGAAGATCGCTGTCACCCAGTGCGACGGCGATTTCTCCGATTCCTTTTTTCTGCATCAGGTTGTTTGCTTTGATTTCCTTCAGCAGGTCATGGGAGCGTTTGACAAACCCCTCCGCATCCGCCACCTCGATGAGGCCCATTCCCCGAAAGGCAAGACCCTTGAGATTTTTTGTCCCGAAGAGTTTTCCAAAGCCGAAACGATCCGGGCTGTTCCAGTGATTATAGCAGACTTGGGCATAATTGGAGCCGTTTTCCCCGGCTTTTCCGATCAGCATGGTCTGCAGGAGCTCATCACCAACGAGGTGACGGAGAAAATCCGTGGCTTCCCATACATTTTTCCCCCAGATTTCCGAAGCGTCGGCTATATCGGCGACACCGTCATGAATCCAAAGATAAACCGGCTTGGCTGCAGTTCCCTTGACCACGATATAATCGTAGCCGGAAAACTTGATTTCGATTCCGACTTTATAGTTAACCGGACAATGACAGATCTTGCCGGTGACCGGACTTTTGGCCGTGATAACGCCGGCGGCGGATGCCGGGCAGGTGGTTCCGGTCAACAATCCGGTTCCGATGACAACCGGATCGTCTCCTTGATATTGATCATAGAGGTGCCGTGTAATTCCGGCTCCGCCGATTTTTTCGCTGACAAGGGCCTCATCCAGGGATGTTTCCGTAACGGTGGATGCGGCCAGATCAATCACCAGAACTTTATCGGTCGATAAATAATCCATTCTTTTATATCCTTATTTATTCCAGGGTAATCGCATCTACCGGGCAAAACGCCACACACATGGGCCCGTAATCTTCCATATCCTCACAAAGATCGCAGCCTTCCCGCAACAGCATGGGCTTGGCCGAGGCATCCGCTTCCTTGTCCGGGTCCGCCTCTTCTCCGATACGGTTCACTTCCAGCCCCTCGGGTCGTGCCACTTTCAGGAATTCATCCTCTTTCAGTAGAACGCCGAAATAGTCCTTCTTTTCCCGGGCCCGGTATGCAAGAATACACGCCGAAAGAAAGGCGAAGCCATCGTCCCTGTGGTAACTGCATACCATTTCGCAGGCCATGCAATTGGTACATGTCAGTGCATCGATTTTGATTCCCATGGTTATTCCTCTTGTAGATGGTCAAATAAAGAATCGCCGACCGAGTCTTGGAGATTGAATTCTATTCAGGCGTGACGGCGACGGTTGCATCAAGGTTGTCGATTATGCGATTTCTGATTTTCCAATGTTACCCTCATTATCCAAGGCATGGGAAAATGTCAACACAAAATTTTAAAACATCTGATGTTTAAATTTTTAAAATATTTCTTGACACGCGTATATCTATATGTAATCAATGAACCCGATTCATGGCCGGGATCGTGAGATTTTCCCTCATGCTGACATCACACAGAATGATGGGATGCTTCTCAACGGACTGCCGCTTAAAAACAATTATCGAGGTAATCTCGTTTATGGATAATTTATTCGATACCGTCAAACCCAACCGGATTTCCGAAAATATCGTAGAGCAGATCCGAAAAGCAATTTTGCGCGGCGAATTGAAAATTGGAGATCGGTTGCCGTCGGAAAAGGATCTTTCCAAGAAATTTGGTGTCAGCAAGGCTTCCCTGCGTGAGGCTTACCGAGTTTTAGAAGCCTACGGGTTACTGGAAATCAAGCAAGGAATGGCGGGCGGAGCTTTCGTTAAACAAGTGGATCTGAAAACCATCAAGGATGGCTTGGTAAACTACTTTTTTTTTCAAAATCCAAGTATCCACGAATATACTCAGATACGCATCTTTGTGGAACCGCAGGTGATTCGGATTTGTGCGGACAAAATTACGGAAAGTGACATTGCCTATCTGGAGGAAAATATAACGGAGATGGAAAAAGAACCGGATGGGGAAAACTTTATGAGCGATCTGGATTGCGCCTTCCATAAAAAATTGGTCGATATAACCCAGAACAGTGTGGTCAGTCTCATTGTGGAAAGCATCCAGACCGCCCTGATCAACGTGAAACGCCTGCTTCATATGGACCATGATTTCCTGATGATGGTCTGCGATGGGCACCGGCGGATTGTCGAAGCGTTAAAAGAGCGGAATCCGGAAAAGGCCAGCCAGGTCATGCTTCAGCATATTCTGGAAGTCGAGGCGGGCATGCTGGCATGCAAACGTGGGGGAATGGTGTTGACCGAAACCGGGAAACTGCAACCGGAAAACGGATAAGCGGTTTTGTATCATAGTCGGCGGACGTAAAAAGATCCGCCGTATTGTTGTATCCATGAGGCGGTTTTTAGAATCACCGTCAATCACTACCAGGAGGATGTACATGACTGAAATGCCTAAAGATCCTAATGTGGACCCGAAAATCACCAAAAGACTTTGCGAGATTGTAGGGGAAAAGAACGCTACCGACATGAAACATATTCGGTATGCGTATTCGTATGATTTGTCTTTTGTCAGCCGGAAAAATCCGGATTACGTGGTCATGCCGACGACGGTGGAGCAGGTTCAGGAGATCATGAAATTCGCCAACCAGGAAAAAATTCCGGTTGTTCCCTTCACCGCGGGAACCAATATCGGCGGATTGTGTATTCCGGAAAAGGGCGGCATTCTGATGGATCTCAAACGCATGAACCGGATCATCCGAATTGACGTGGAATCCCATTATGCCATTATTGAACCAGGGGTTTCCCACGCCAAATTCGCCAGTGCTCTCTATCAGCACGGTTTGCGATGGAGCTGGCCCGTAGGCCCGCCCTCGGCTTCGGTTTCTTCCAATGCCCTCTGCCACGGCATCGGTGGGTTGAGCGGACGGTACGGCTTGAACAGCGAGGAAATAACCAGCATGGAAGTGGTTCTTCCCACGGGAGAACTGGTGCGCGTGGGTTCCTGCGCCATTCAGGAAGATGCTTGGCACAGTTGTCTGCCGCTTCCTCGGGTGGATGGGCTGTTTACCGGTTGGCTGGGTACGACTGGTATTGTGACCAAGCTGGGCGTACGTGTTCATCCGATTCCGCCGATTCTGAAAGTCTTCACCACTTCCACGGAAAATATTGGAGATATGGCCTCTTATCTGAGAACCCTGGGAAAGTTTGAAATTTGTGATGCTCTCACCGGTGTTTCCTGGTGGCTTTCCCAAGTTCCGATTCCCTACCCCTACAAACCGAAGCCGGACGGACTCCCGGAATGGATTTCCTTTGCCACCACCTTTTCGTGGACCGAAAAAGAGCGGGAAGCGCGAGAAGAAATATGGAGAATGGCTTTTGAGCAGGAAATCAAGAAGGGAAGCACCCTGAAAGAAACGCAGTATCCGGAGGAAGCGCTTCGGGCGAGAACCCAACTGCCCAGCCAGATTGTCGGATCCACCAAGAACTATACCAAACAGGCCGGAGCCGGGATCAGCTGGCCGGGAACCTTTACTCCCCTGAATAAATGGGAGCCGGTATACAACGAATGGAAAAAGATTCTGATATCCCGCAATCTCTCCCCTTCGGTTCGTGTCACCAACTACCGGGGCGTCCATTATGGGATGCTTCGTGCCATGATTCCTTTCCCGAAGAAAGATCCGGCTGCCGTAGAAAATGCCAGACAGGCGATCGTGGAGTGCCTGAAGGTCGATCTGGACAACGGCGGAATTCCCTACAAACCGCCGGTTGATTTCGGAATTGAAATCAACCGCAGGGCACATCCCGGTTATGTCTCGCTTTTGAAACAGGTGAAAAATATGCTGGATCCGAATGACATCATGAATACCGGGAAGCTGGCGCTGTAAGCTACATTATGAAAAACATTATTTTTTTTGAGATATATACGCGGAGGTTGTTATGAAGTGGGAAATTCCGACGTTGGAAGAATTGGAAGAATTGATTTGGAAGTGCACGGCATGCGGCAACTGTAAAACCGCCTATGAGTTCGGCCCTCCGCCGAAGTTCGGAGAGATTTGCCCGGCCGGCGTGGAATTCGGTTTTGACGGGAATATGGCTTCCAAGGGGAAAATCGCTTTTGCCAGAGGCATTTTGACCGGGGATCTGGAGTGGAACGAGGATTTCGTGGATGCCATTTATAAGTGTACCGTGTGTGCGGGGTGTCAGAACCAATGTGAATTGGATCACAAGCCTGCCATTCCGGAAATCATCGAATCGATGCGGCGAAAAGCGGTGGAGGACGGTGTGGGTCCCATGCCGGCCCAAAAAGTGATCGCGCAATCCATGAGAAGCTTCAATAATCCGTATCAGGGGCCTCGCCGCGTACGGACCGATTGGACTCGGCCGTTTAAAAAAGCCGGAAATCCAATCAAGGATATCATGAAGGAAAATGCGCCGATTCTGTATTATGTGGGGTGTACGGGTGCATTTAACCTCCCGGTTCGAAACCTGCCCGTGGCTACGGCATCCATCTTCCAGAAACTGGGGCTGGATTTCGGGATATTGGGTGAAAATGAGATCTGCTGCGGCTCAACTGCCATGCGACTGGGAGATGTCGAAGAGTTTAAACGGGTTGCAGAGACCAACATGAAGCTTTTTAAGGATCTCCATGACAACCACGGCGTTAAGACGATTGTCACTTCATGCGCCGGATGCTATCGGGCGATCAAAAAGGACTACAGTCTTTCGGATGAATATGAATCGCTGCTGGGTGATATCCAGGTGATCCATACAACCGATTTTCTATACAATCTCTTCAAAGAAGGCAAACTCCAATTCACCAAGGAAGTACCCTATAAAGTCACTTATCATGATCCTTGCCACACCGGTCGGCATCTGATCGAATTCAAAGTTGACAAAGACGGATCCCA
>CAZTKB010000045.1:0-16401 GCA_964614125.1 uncultured Desulfobacterales bacterium
GAAAGGCGGAATAGGTCCCCCGCTCCGGCTTTCCGGCGGGTCACCCCTCTGGCAAATCATTTTCTCCTTCCTGCCGGCTGGGCCATGGCCGACAATCTTTTCCCTCCCCGCTGGCAAGCTGAGTCAGGGCTGCCAAACTTTTCCCTCCCCACTGGTGGGGGAGGGTCAGGGTGGGGGGCAAAGCGTGACAAGCCACCCCCGCTCCGGCTTTTTCGCAGAAACGGTATCTCCGGCAGCCCATCACCTGGCAAACCAATCTCCTATAACCGGTGAAATCGGTGGAAAAAAGGAGGCCGGAATGCTGTTTGCCAAGCGGACGCCCGTCCGGGATCCCCTCCACGACATGGCAGCCCGAAGGCCGGCGGATAAACGCTGTGCCAGTCTAAAACGTTTCGATTCTTGACTTTTCCCGCCCCGCGCGATACATTTTTAAGAATGAAACCCATCGATTTCCTCCGAACTTTGTTCCCGGACTCCACTTTTGACACGGATCTGATCCTGATTGCAGGTCCTTGCGTTATCGAAGAGGAATCCGTTACCACCGATATCGCGCTGTTTCTGAAACAGTTGACCGAGAAATTGCGTATTCCGTTCATTTTCAAGGCTTCTTATGACAAAGCCAACCGAACATCCATTTCCTCCTACCGCGGCCCGGGACTTCAGGAAGGTCTCCGGATCCTTAAATCCATCCGTGACCGGTTGGATGTTCCGGTGATTTCGGATGTGCACACCGTGGATCAGATTCCGGAGGCGGCGCGTGTTTTGGATATCATCCAGATCCCCGCTTTTTTGTGCCGACAGACCGATTTCGTCCGTCAGGCCGCAGCTGCGGGAAAGCCGGTCAACATCAAGAAAGGGCAGTTTCTGGCACCTTGGGATATGAAACATGTCGTAGAAAAAATCGCAACTACCGGAATCCGCAGCTTCCTGCTTACCGAGCGCGGAACCATGTTCGGGTATAACAACCTGGTGGTGGATTTTCGAGGGATCGTCCTGATGAAATCCTACGGGTACCCGGTTGTATTTGATGCGACTCACAGTGTCCAACTCCCCGGTGGTGCCGGCACTTCATCGGGAGGACAGCGCGAATTCGCGCCGGTTCTGGCCAAGGCGGCTGTCGCGGCGGGAGCGGACGGAATCTTCATGGAAGTGCATTCCGATCCAGACCGGGCATTGTGTGACGGTCCCAATTCCTTGTCCCTGGATGTGTTGCCCCGACTGCTCGGGCAATTGATTGATATAAAGAAACTGGTATCCGAACCATGATCTCCGCATCCGAACTCACCCAAAAAATACAGGCCGTTCGGATGCTTCTTCTGGATGTGGACGGCGTGTTGACGGACGGACGGATCATCTACCACCACAGCGGCGAGGAAACGAAGGTATTCCATGTCCGGGACGGATTGGGGATCCGGTTGCTTTTCTCAGCGGGGTTGGAAGTGGGTATTGCGACCGGAAGGTCTTCTCCGGCCTTGGTTCACCGGTGCAGAAATCTGGGAATCAAACGTATCTACGACGGACTGGAGGACAAGATCCCGGTATTGGAGCGAATCGCCCGGGAGGCGGGTGTACCACCAGGGGGGATTGCGTTTGTCGGGGATGATTTGCCGGATCTGGGCGTCATGAACCGTGTCGGCCTTGCGTTGGCCGTGGCGGATGCGCATGAAATGGTGCTCCGGCGGGCTGATTGGATCACCAATAAGCCGGGAGGGTTGGGTGCTGTAAGGGAAGTGTGCGAACTTATCTTGAAGGAAAAAGGGCTGTGGAATACCGTCACCAGGCGGTTTGATGAATGATCTCCTATTTTCGGAACCATCCCAAGCGGATCAAGGTCCTGTTGTTTTCGATCATCGGCGTGACGATCGGTCTGTTAATTCTGGTATTTGCTGCATACCGCGTGATGAGAGACGATCCGCAGCAACTGATCTCAACCATACAGCATCAGGCGAGTCTCTCCATTGGGAAGGTGCATCAGGTTTCCACCCGGGACGGGGTGAAGGAATGGAGTTTGGATGCGGCTTCGGCCCATGTGGTTGACGAAACCAGAAAATTAATGTTAGAAGATGTGTCGGTGATATATTATTTGAAGGATGGTCAGGAGATACGGCTGACGGCGGAAAAGGGATCCCTGAAAACCGATTCCCATGATATTGAAGTGGAGCAACGGGTTGTCATCGCTTTTCAGGAGTTTCGGATGGAGACCGACAAGCTGGGATACAACCATGGCCGCCGACTTCTCGCCACCCGCTTGCCGGTGAAGATATACGGCCCCACATCCACGCTGACGGCTGACAGCATGGCTTTTGACCTGAACACCAATCAAATCACGTTCAAAGGAAATATCGAGGTGATCTTTCGTGAAGACATTATCATGTAACCGGCGCCACCGATGGAACACTCTTATCTGGACTTCCGTTTTCCTTGCCTGGGCCTGGATGATGTGTTTTGCGGGTCCGGCCGTTTCCGATGACAAACCTCTGGCCGCCTCCGGAGCCGACAAAGAGAGCGAAAAGATTCATATCACATCCGACAGCCTGATCACGGACAATAATGCCAGCTACGCGGAATTCGTGGGGAATGTCCAGGCAGCCCAGGGGACTACTCTGATCACTTCGGACCGGCTGCGGATCTACTATGGGTCGTCCGGGTCGAGCAAGGACAAGAAGATCACCAGTCAGGATTCTGTCAAAAAGATTATGGCTATCGGAAATGTAACGATTCGATTCGACAACAGGGTCGCCGTAACCGAGCAGGCGGAGTATACCACGGAAACCGGTGTCATTGTGTTGACCGGGGCCAATTCCCGGGTGACCAGCGGATCCAACTATGTGTCCGGGGAAAAGATCACCCTCTATCGTAATCAGGATAAGGTGACGGTAGAGCGGAGCAAGGAAAAACGTGTGGAGGCCGTGTTCTATCCCGGGCAAACCGGCAAGCAGTGATTCAATGGCTCTCCTATCACTCCAGAATCTGGTGAAAACCTACGGAGGACGGAAAGTCGTCGGTTCGGTAAGCATGGAGATCCAGAGCAGCCGTGTCGTCGGGCTTCTGGGACCAAACGGCGCAGGGAAGACGACCACTTTCTATATGGCGGTCGGCATGATCCGTCCTGACTCCGGAAAGGTGCTTCTGAACCAGGAGGATGTGACGAATTGCCCGATGTATGTCCGCGCCAGAAAGGGAATCGGATATCTTCCTCAGGAAACATCCGTTTTCCGGAAACTTACCGTCCGGCAGAATATCATGGCAATTCTGGAATATCTTCCGCTGACTCGGGAAGAACAGACTGATCGGGCGGACTCCTTGATGGACGAGTTGGGAATCCGGGGATTGGAAAATCAGGTTGCCAGCCTCTTGTCCGGAGGGGAGCGCAGAAGACTGGAAATTTCCAGAGCTTTGTGTACCCGGCCATCCTTCATTCTGCTGGACGAACCGTTTGCCGGGATTGATCCGTTGGCGGTCATTGATATCAAACATATCATCGGGCATCTGAAAAACCGTGGGATCGGAGTTCTCATTTCCGATCATAACGTCCGGGAAACCCTGGGGGTTTGTGATGAAGCGTATATTCTCAGCGACGGGAAACTGATCGAATACGGGCCTCCGGAAAAGATTGCCTCCAGTGAAGTATGCCGACGGATTTATCTGGGGGATGAGTTTACCTTGTGACGCCGTATTGCAAACAATGGGATCCCGGCTTTATTTATTTGAAAACAGGGGCCAAATGGCTTTCCAGGCCGCGATGTTCGTGAAAACCACCTGACGGCAGGAAGATTTTTCCAAGGTTATGGCCTTCGAGCTACGACAACAACTGAAACTGACCCAGCAACTGATCATGACCCCGCAGTTGCAGCTGGCGATCAAGCTGCTGCAATTGTCCCGGTTGGAACTGCTGGACCGAATCCATCAGGAAGTGGTGGAAAATCCCGCGTTGGAAGAGGTTGTTGAGCCGACTGCGGAACAGCAGGAGCTTGTCGTTGCGGAGGCGTTTGTATCGGATGCCCCGGAAAATGTGCTCCCCTCTCTCAGTCAGTCCCAGCCCGAACGGAATGCCGATGAAATTGACTGGAGCACGTATATCAACGAGTACAGCAACACCGGCCGGTATCGTCTGGAAATCGAACAGAAGGAGGCACCCAATTTCGAAGCTTTCGTTTCCAAGAAGGATTCTTTAAACGATCACCTGTTGTGGCAGCTTCGAATGTCCTTCCTGCCGGATGACGAAGAAAAGATTGGCGGGATGATCATCGGGAATATCAACTCGGATGGTTATCTGGATGCGGATCTTTCCGACTTGGCCGGGCTGGCGGGAGAACCTGTGGAAAAAGTGGAAAAGGTGCTGCACGTTCTGCAGACCTTTGATCCAACGGGGGTGTGTGCCAGAAATTTGAAGGAGTGTCTACTGATTCAGGTTGGAACTCTGGAACTGGACGGCACGATTGTCCATGATATCATCGAGAACCACCTGAACCATCTGGAAACCCGTAATTACAAGGCTATTTGCAAGGCACTGAAGGTAGACTTTGATGATGTGGTCGCTGCGGTGGAAATTATCCGCAGCTTGGAGCCCAAACCCGGAGGGCGCTATAATACGGAAGAACCGCATTACATCACGCCGGATATCTATGTGTACAAGATGGACAATGAATTCGTGATTGTACTCAACGATGACGGCCTGCCCCGGTTGAAGCTCAACTCGTTTTTTCTGGAGGCCGTTCAGAACAAACAGGAGATCTCTGCCGTCGCCAAGGAATATTTTCAGGAAAAAATGAGGTCCGCCACCTGGCTGATCCGAAGCATTCACCAAAGGCAAAAGACCATTTACCGGGTGATGGAAAGTATCCTCAAGTTTCAGAGGGATTTTTTTGAGAAAGGCATTGCCTATCTCAAGCCCATGGTACTCCGGGATGTGGCGGAAGATATCGGGATGCATGAATCCACCATCAGCCGGGTGACCACCAATAAGTATGCCCATACTCCGCAGGGAATTTT
This sequence comes from uncultured Desulfobacterales bacterium, assembly GCA_964614125.1. Classification (GTDB taxonomy): domain Bacteria; phylum Desulfobacterota; class Desulfobacteria; order Desulfobacterales; family Desulfatirhabdiaceae; genus UBA4064. Next base: position 4,993 of record CAZTKB010000045.1, read on the forward strand.
TGAACTGAAATTTTTTTTCAACAGTTCCATCAACCGAAAAGACGGGGATGTCATCGCTTCCGCCAGCGTACTGAGCCAGATCAAACAGTTGATCGATTCAGAAGATCCCAAAAACCCCTACAGTGATCAGCAGATCGCAAACATCCTGGAGGAATCCAATATCAAACTGGCCCGAAGAACTGTGGCCAAATACCGGGAGATGCTGCGGATCCTGCCATCCGGAAAAAGAAAACGTTATTGATATAATGAGTTGTTTAACCCTTACGAAATCGACGGGGGCATTTTCCATCATCAAGGAGAGAATCATCTATGCAGACCAGGGTAACGTTTAAAAATATCGACTCGTCCGAACCGCTATCCGCCTATGTCGGGAACAAGCTTAACCGGTTCGACAAGTTTCTGGACAATCCCGCCGAGGCGGATGTGGTGCTTTCCGTTGAAAAATTCCGCCATATCGCGGAGATCAACATCGTCGGCGACCGCCTGAATATTTACGGCAAGGAGGAGACTTCCGATATGTATTCCTCCATAGATATGGTCTTGGACAAGCTGGAAAAACAGATCAAAAAGAACAAGGAAAAAATCAAGGAGCGACGAACCGGCGGCAAAGCGAGAGCTCAGGCTGCTCCGCTGGAAACATCTCTGGCCCGGGAGGCATCCACCCGATTCGGGGAAGTGATTGTGGAGAATATCGATTACAAACCCATGGATGTGGAAGAAGCTGTGATGCAGATGGATCTGGGAGATGAGCCTTTTTTCGTTTTCACGAATTCGCGCAGCGATCGGGTCAACGTGCTTTACCGCAGAAAAGACGGGAATTATGGATTGATTCAGCCCAGCAATTAACCCCGGTTTTCTGAAGCGGCATGAAACTAACCGATATCATACAAACAAAATCCATTTTGACCGACCTGAAATCCAGGGACAAGAAAGCTGTCATCCAGGAACTGGCGGTGCCTGCTGCGGATATTCTGAAAGTATCTCTGCCGGAAGTCATGAGGGTGCTTTTGGAAAGGGAACGCCTGGGCAGCACCGGCATCGGAGGCGGTATCGCAATACCGCACGGCAAGTTGAAAGGTATCGATTCTCCGATCCTTGGGCTCGGCATCAGCCGGAACGGAGTGGATTTTGAATCCATTGACGGGCAGCCGGCGAGATTGTTCTTTTTGTTGATCACGCCCGAGCAGGCTGCTGGAATTCACCTGCAGGTTTTGTCTCAGATAGCGAGGTTTCTGAAAAACGAAGCGTTCAAAAACAGTCTGATGAACGCCCATGGGCCCGAGGAAATTCTGGCGGTTATCCGTACGGAGGAGGAGGGATAGTTTTCAGCCGGCGATGGAGCATATCAACCTGACGGTGATTACCGGCCTTTCCGGATCGGGCAAAAGTACTGCGATTGCCGCTTTTGAGGATGCCGGATATTATTGTGTGGACAATATGCCCGTCAGTCTTCTGCCCAAGTTTCTGGAACTGCCAGTCCGCGATATTTCCGCAGCCGGCCTCGCTTTTGTCATGGATATCCGGGAGCAGGGATTTCTGACCCATTACCCGGAAGTTTTTGAAAATATCCGACGGCAGGGCTATCCGTTTCAGATCATTTTTCTGGAGGCGGATGAGTCAGTCCTTCTCCAACGGTACAGCCAGACCCGGCGTCAGCACCCGGTTACCAGTGGTTCCAGCCTTCTGGAAAACATGCAAATCGAACGGGAGCGGCTTAGGGATCTTCGGGATGTCGCCGATCAGGTGGTGGATACCACACACCTGAGTGTTCATGAGCTCAAATCGTTGATTCTGGATATCGCCAGAAAAAACGCCCGGACCAGAACGATACGGATTTCGGTCCTGTCATTCGGATTTAAATACGGTATTCCACGGGAATCCGATTTGATCGCGGATGTCCGGTTCCTGCCGAATCCGTTTTTTGTTCGGGAATTGAAACCTCTGGACGGCAGGCATCCAGATGTGGCAGCCTTTGTGCTGTCTCAGGAGGATACAACAGTTTTTATCAATAAATACGTTGACTTGCTCGTTTACCTGATCCCTCTCTATGAAAAGGAGGGTAAGTCCTATCTCACGATCGCCGTCGGTTGTACCGGGGGCAGACATCGTTCGGTGGTAGTGGCCCAATCGCTCGGAAACCGAATTCAAGAGATGTTTCCGGACAAACCGATCGGGATCTCCCACCGGGATATCGAAATGACCTGAGCTGTTTCCGATCTTTCGGTTCTGAACGGCCCAAATAAGCGAAAACGGACAAGATATGTTTTCAAGGAGTTTTCATGGTCGGTATCGTCATAGTTACCCATTGCCGCCTGGGGCAGGCTCTGATCGAGGCGGCGGAATTCATTCTGGGCGAACCCCTGGAGGGGGTGGAAGCGGTTTCGATCGATCTGAAAGAAAATGCGACCCTCCTGAGAAACAAGATTTCCACGGCTGTCAAAAAAGTGGACCGAAAGGATGGTGTTCTGATTCTGACCGATATGTTCGGAGGAACCCCGTCCAATTTGAGCTATTCCTTTCTGGAAGAGGGCAAAATCGAGGTGATTTCCGGGGTCAATCTGCCCATGCTGATCCGGTCGGTGAATTCCAGAAAAGACCGGACAATTTCCAATCTCGCCGAACTGGTAGAGACATTTGGCAAGAAAAGCATTTCCCTGGCCAGCGGCATTTTGAAAGGCAATAAAAAATCATCGGATCCTGCGTGACCCGATAACCAGGTAACCCGTTTTTCATAGGAGGAACATTTATGAGTATCAGGTTGGGTATCAACGGTTTTGGGCGGATCGGGCGGTTGGTGCTCCGCGCGGCGTTGCGGAATCCCCGGGTGGAGGTGGTCGGAATCAATGATCTGTCCAATGCGGCGACTATCGCTCATCTGCTCACCTATGATTCGGTTCATGGAAAACTGGACGTTCCCGTATCAGCCCGGGAGGAAGCCATTGAGGTGGACGGGCGGGTCATTCCGGTTTCCAGTGTACGGGAACCGGAAAAAATTTCCTGGAAGGAATGGGGGGTTGATATCGTTGCGGAATGCACCGGGCTTTTCACCGGGAAGGAAAATGCTGGCAAACACCTGGAGGGGGGGGCCAGAAAGGTGATTATATCTGCGCCGGCCAAAGACCCTGACATTACGGTTGTCATGGGGGTCAATCACACGCACTATGACCCCCGGCAACATCATATTATTTCCAATGCGTCCTGCACCACGAACTGTCTGGCTCCAATCGCCAAGGTATTGCTGGAGAATTTCGGAATTCAAAGCGGCCTGATGACCACAGTCCACTCGTATACCGGTGACCAGAGGCTCATCGACTATCCACACAAGGATCTCCGACGGGCGAGAGCCGCGGCCCTTTCCATGATCCCCACCACCACCGGTGCGGCCAAGGCCGTCGCTCTGGTCCTTCCGGATTTGGCGGGAAAACTGAACGGTCTGGCCATTCGGGTTCCGACGCCCAATGTTTCCATTGTCGATCTGGTTGTCCTGATCGATAAAACCGGAGTCGACCGGACCGAGGTCAACCAGGCACTGAAGGAGGCGTCGGAGAGATATCTGGCCGGAATTTTGGGTTACAGCGATCTGCCGCTGGTTTCATCCGATTTTAATGGTTCTGCCTTGTCCTCGATTGTCGATGCGCCTTCCACTTTCGTCATCGATCAGATGGTCAAGGTCCTGGCCTGGTATGACAATGAAACCGGATATTCCACCCGAATGGTCGATCTGGCCGCTATGATCGGCGAAACCCTGTAATGAAGGAATAGGATATGCATTCCCGTACTCCTTTGATCGCCGGAAACTGGAAAATGTACAAAACCCTGCCGGAGGCATTGGAAACCGCCAATATCCTGAAAGGGATGGTAAGCGCTTCGGAACCCGAGGTCATGATTGCGCCCACCTTTGTTTCTCTGGCCGCGGTTTCCCAGGTGATTCGAAACTCGCCCATTTCGCTGGGAGCCCAGAACCTGCATTGGGAGAAAGAAGGACCGTATACCGGTGAGATATCCGCGGAGATGCTGATATCCGTGGGATGCCGCTATGTGATTGTCGGGCATTCGGAGCGCCGGCAGTATTTTGGAGAAACGGATGAAACCGTTCACCGGAAAATCTCCACCGCGTTGTCTGCCGGCCTTGCCCCGATTCTGTGTATCGGAGAAACGGAAGGAGAGCGGGAGGGCAACCGAACCAAAGAAGTGCTGGATCGACAGATACGGATTGCCCTGGAAGGTTTTTCCGATTCTCAGGTCGCGCCCCTGGTTCTGGCTTATGAGCCGGTCTGGGCCATCGGAACCGGGAAGACCGCGACCATCGGACAAATTCAGGAAGTTCATGAGTTTCTTCGTCAATGGCTGTCAAAAAGATTTCACAATGCGCTTGCCAATTCGATACGAATCCTGTATGGTGGCAGCGTTAAACCACAGAATGTCGCCGATATCATGGCGCTTTCCGATGTCGACGGCGCGCTGGTGGGGGGCGCCAGCCTGAAACCGGAATCATTTTTTTCCATCATATCGTATCGTTGTTAATCGTATCTGACAGGCTTTGCAAATCTATGGACGTTTTGTTGATTATTATACATGTGATCGTGTGTGTGGCACTCATCATGATCGTACTGCTGCAAACCGGAAAAGGGACCGATATGGGAGCGGCGTTCGGAATGGGATCCAGCCAGACCCTTTTCGGCAGCTCCGGTTCAACTACCTTTCTCAGCAAAGCCACTACCATGGCGGCGGTGGTGTTTATGCTGACCTCGTTGATTCTGGCCTATATATCCGGAAAACCCCAGAGCAGCTCCGTGATGACGAATATTCCGGCGGCATCCGCTCCGGCGGAAACGCAGGCCCCTCCGACGTCGGCGCCGTCTGCGGAATCAGCCAATCCGGCTGCGGCACCTCCCGCAGAGGCGGCGAAATAATGCTGTTTGCCGAAGTGGTGGAATTGGTAGACACACTATCTTGAGGGGGTAGCGGGGCGACCCGTGCCGGTTCAAATCCGGCCTTCGGCACCATAAAAACATCGGGCTCTTGTGGGATCTGTATCTCATAAGAGCCTGTTTTATTTGGTACACTTTTGGTATATGGCCGTTTGCCCTGGGCAACCGGTGGTCAGGTTCCGGAATACGGGAGGAAACGATGGAATCCGATACGGTTCGATCCACCGTTATCGATAGATATGTCGAGTGCGTTCACGAAGCGGCCCGCTTTTTACAGGAAAGATTATCCGTTTCACCTTCGATCGGGATTGTCCAGGGAACCGGGTTGAGTGGAAACGCGGATCGGATGGAAATACTGGTCCGTATGGATTATACCGATATTCCTCATTTTCCGGTTTCCACGGTCGAAAGCCATCCCGGCAGGCTGATTTTCGGGGTAGTGGAGGGAAAACCGGTCGTTCTGATGGAAGGACGCTTTCATTTATATGAAGGCTATTCTCCTTGGGAAGTGGTGTTCCCGATCCGGGTGATGAAAGCCATCGGGGTGCGGATGCTGATTTTGTCAAATGCTTCGGGCGGCCTTCAGTCCAGGCTTCGCGCGGGAGATATTCTTCTGATTCAAGACCATCTCAATTTGACGGGCTCCAATCCGTTGGCGGGGCCCCATCAGGAAAGCCTGGGAGATCGTTTTCCGGATATGAGTCAGGCCTATGACAGGGGATTGCGCCAACAGGCCCGGTTGGCCGCGGCCCGGGCAGGGGTGACCATTATCGAGGGTATTTATGCCGGGTTGCGGGGGCCGTCTCTGGAAACGCCGGCCGAGGTACGGATGCTGCGGACCCTGGGTGCGGATGTGGTGGGTTTTTCGACGGTGATGGAAACGATTGCCGCGGTACAGGCCGGCATGCGCGTGTTGGGAATTTCGGTGGTAACTAACGTGCACGATCCGGACTGTCCCAAACCATCTTCCCTGGAAGAAATCATCGGAGTGGCCAGGGAAGCATCCGAGCGGGTCGGAAAACTGATTGCCGCTCTGTGGAAATAGTGTGAATTAGCGGAATGCGAAAGCGCCGGTCGACGAATGCCGGTAATTTCGCATTCCGCTATGGTTTTGGATAAAATAAATCAGCCTTTCACTCGTTCCACATACTGACCTGTCCGGGTATCGATGCGTATCAGTTCACCTTCGTCAATGAAAGGGGGAACCTGAAGGGTATAACCGGTTTCCAGGGTCGCCGGCTTGGAATCTCCGGATGCGGTATCTCCTTTGGCCCATGGATCTGCCTTGATGATCCGAAGATCCATGAAGATCGGAAGAGTTACTCCAATGGCCTTGTCTTGGAAAAATAAAACGTTACACAACGTATTCTCTTTCAGAAAATGGATGCCTTCCCCCACCTGATCCGCGACGAGATATTCCTGTTCATAGGTGGTGGTATTCATGAAGCAGTACCGGTCGCCCTCTGCATAGATATATTCCATCTCATGTTCTTCCAGATGGGCTTCATTGAATTTTTCTCCGGAGCGGTAGGTGCGGTCGAACTGGACTCCGGTCAACATGTTTTTCAGACGGCACTTATACAGCGCCTGTCCTTTCCCGGGTTTAACAAAATCGAACTGTACAATAATATAGGGTTCTCCGTCGATTTCAATCTTGAGCCCTTTTCGCAAATCGCTGCTGTCGTACATATGCCTTTTCTCCTTTTAATTCCGCTTCCGCCCGATGAACCGCCGCGACCAGATTGCGAACCGCTTCCACGTCCTTCTGAAAGCGGATGACGCTGCCGTCGGGGCCTCGGGCGTTGGTGCCGGTGCAACTGTCGACCCCTGCCGGCCGTACACGGAGGATGGCTTCGTATGCGTTTTCCGGAGAGATTCCGCCGGCCAAGATGACCGGAATGTTTACGGATCGGACCAATTCCGCTGCCAAGTCCCAGTCGCAGGGCCTTCCTGTAATACCGATGAAACCGTTCACCGGTTGACTGTCCAAGCGGCCCCGGGGTTTTTGCCAGGTATCCGTGAGGAAACAGTCCGTAACTTGCTTGAATCGGGCCGCTACCAGGAGGGGATCCACCGGAGGCGCAATTCCCGGTTCCGGAAGGGGGATGGTTCGCATCACGGTAATTCCCGGAAATTCCAGGCGGATTTTCTCCTGCAGTTTTAACAGAGGATCCAAACAAACCAACTCCCCTTCACCGTCCCACAACCGATCGCAAAAATGTATGATATCCGGCTGATACCAATCCAGAAGGCGAAACGTGAGGTCGGGATCGAAAAACAGGGGGATCAGACTGGCGCGGGCATGAAGCCGCTGGGCGGTCCGAATGGCTTCCCGCACCGGGATTTGGCGCCATTGGGCGGAATCCTGAAGCACACTTCCCATATGATGCACGCCGGCTTGAATAACTTTGGCGGCTTCTTCGGGGGTTTGAATCTCATAAATCTGAACGATCATCACCAAACCAGTTGAACTTGGACCTCGGTCGTGTTATTCCCTGCTTGACTTTTTGCGGCATGTCTACCATATTCAGCATGTTTTCGCAAATTTATTGTGCAACCCCGCCGATGGGGATAAAGTGTGGGTCTTCCCGCATCCCGTTGGAAGGCCGATTCCCATGTGTCGCGGACGGGGGAGGAACCGATCGGAAACCGTCGAGGAGGACCATGATACTTATTATCGATTTTGGATCCCAATATAATCAATTGATTGCCCGCCGGGTTCGGGAATGCCAGGTATACTGTCAGATTAATCCGCCGGACATCCGATTGGAAGAGATCCGCTCGATGAACCCAAAAGGAATCATTCTTTCGGGAGGGCCGGCCAGTATTTATGAAACAGACAGTCCGAAGGTCGATCCCGGCATTTTTGATCTGGGCATTCCGGTGCTGGGCATCTGTTACGGGATGCAATATATGATTCATGCCCTGGGAGGCACGGTGCAACAGGCGGAAAACCGGGAATACGGATTCGCGGAGTTGACCATCACCGAAGCTTCCCGGATTTTCAGCGGGGTCGAGCCCATCACCCAGTGTTGGATGAGCCATGGGGATTCGATTATGACGCTTCCGGGCGGGTTTCACGTGATCGGGTCCACCATTGGAACGCCGATTGCCGCAGCGGAATGGCCCAAGAAGAAGCTCTTCGGCCTGCAGTTTCATCCGGAGGTCGAACATACGCCGATGGGCCGGGAAATGATAAAAAACTTTCTCTTCGATGTGTGCCAGTGCGAGCGAAGCTGGACCATGAAGTCCTTCGCTCAGGATGCGATGGAGGAAATCCGAAGGACGGTCGGCGATAAGAAAGTTATTCTCGGTTTGAGCGGCGGCGTCGATTCGTCGGTGACAGCGCTGATGATTCACCAAGCCATCGGAAAAAACCTGACCTGTATTTGTGTGGATAACGGTCTGCTGCGAAAAAATGAGCGGGAAAAGCTCAAGAAATCCCTGAAACAGCATCTGAAGATCAACATTCGTTTTGTGAATGCCGGAACACGGTTCCTGAAAGCCCTCAAAGGGGTGATCGACCCGGAAAAAAAGAGAAAAATCATCGGAAAGGTATTCATGGACGTGTTCGAGGCGGAGGCCTCTGCCATTCCCGACGCCGATTTTCTTGCCCAGGGCACTCTCTATCCGGATGTCATTGAATCCCAGTCCACGTTTGGAGGGCCGTCCGCGGTCATCAAATCCCACCACAACGTCGGGGGCCTTCCCAAGAACATGAAATTGAAACTCATTGAGCCGCTGAAATTCCTGTTCAAGGATGAAGTCCGCAAACTGGGCGCCGAAATTGGACTCCTGGATGAACTGATTTGGCGGCAGCCCTTTCCCGGACCGGGGCTTGCGATTCGAATCATCGGAGAAGTCACAGCCGGTCGGCTGGCCATTCTCCGGGAAGCGGATGACGTTTTGTTGGACGAGATCCGGAAAGCCGGTTTCTACAGAAGACTGTGGCAGTCATTCGCGGTACTCTTGCCTCTGAAGAGTGTTGGCGTCATGGGGGATCATCGGACCTATGAAAATGTAATCGCGATCCGCGCCGTAACCAGTCTGGATGCCATGACGGCGGACTGGGCGAGATTGCCCCATGATCTTCTGTCGCGAATTTCCAATCGTATCATCAACGAAGTGAAGGGCGTCAATCGCGTCGTGTATGACATCAGCTCCAAACCACCCAGCACGATCGAGTGGGAATAGACGGGAATGGAAAAAGACAGCAAAGGGGTTGCGGATATACCGATCCAGCCAGACGATCGGCCGGAAACGATGTTGGGGGACCGCTCCGAAATACGGCGGGTTGAAACCCTTGGCCGCCGGGTCACACGGATCACCATCCTGATTCCGATTTTGATCATTCTGATCGGCTATTTGGGATACCGGGACATTCGGGACAGGGTCAGCCAGAGCCGGGATCTCGGTTCCAAGGAATTGACGGCGATGGCGCACAATCTGGAATCCAGCTTTTCCAATCTGTCCATCAATCACGCCCGACTGGAGTCGGAGACCCTGGCTCGTTTCGATCAGTTGCAGACCACGATCACCGAATGGAAGGAAAAGGTCCAGAAGAACGAATCTTTGCTGGACGCCCAGAAATCCCTCAAGGCCGACAAGGCGGAAGTGTCCGCCGAAATCTCCAAACTGGATACCAAGGTGCAGGCAGCTCTGAAAGACCACAAGTCCGGGATGGACAAGAATACCGCCGATGTCCAGGCACTGGAAAAAAAACTCGCGGAAGCGATGGCCAAGGTATCCGAGCAACTGAACGGCATTACGACGGCCCTGGCGGAATGCCAGGCGGATCTGGGATTGATATCCGGGGAAAAAGCGGACCGGAAGCTTCTCGACATCACCTTGAAAAACCAGGAAAAACGGATGCAGGAAATTGCTGATACGCTATCCCGTTCCGTGGAAAACCAAATGGAAGCGATTCGGACCAGCCTGCGGGAATTGGAAAAAGCTCGGGGTAATCTGGACAAGCCTCCGGTTTCGACTCCCGCCAAAAAGCCGGGACAGCCGGGATAGGCTGATGTGACGCGCTGGCAGCACGGTGGCTGAAATTGGTTGGTCCGTTCACCCGGCGGCCGAGATGAATCCCAGCATGGCTTCGATGCGATGGATGTCTTCCGGAATATCCACTTCCGGAGAATCATAGGCCGACACAACCACCCGGATCGGCCAACCATGTTCCATGGCTCGGAGCTGCTCCAATTTTTCGACCTCCTCAAGGACGCCGGTGGGAAGATCCCGAAAAGTATCCAGAAACCATTTTCGATAGGCATAAATACCCAGGTGTTTGTAGGTGTCCCGGATTGTGTCCGGGTCCCTGGGAAAGGGAATCGTGGCTCGGGAGAAATACAAGGCGTTTCCCCGTTGATCGAACACGACCTTGACGTCTTTCGGATCGGTGATTTCCCGTGGGTTGACGATACGAAAGGCCAGCGTACTCATTCCCAACGACGGATCTGCTTTCAGTGGAGCAACCACTTCCTGGATTCCTTCCGGGTGTAGTAACGGCTGGTCCCCTTGGATGTTGACGATGATGTCTTCCGGGGATGCCTGCAGTTGCTCGGATGCCTCGGCAACCCGGTCGGTTCCGGACCGGTTTTCCGGACGGGTCATCAGGGCTGTCCCCCCGAATTCCCGGACAGCGTCGGCGATCCGAACATCATCTGTGACTACGGCAATGGTGTGGATACCCACGGCTTTTTTCGACTGTTCGAACACCCGCTGGACCATGGGTTTTCCGGAGATTCGAGCCAGCGGTTTTCCTTCGAAACGGCTCGAACCCCAACGGGACGGAATCAACACGATAATTTTCATCAGCGGATCCATCCTCCGATCAGATGGAGATGGAGATGAAAAATCACCTGCCCTCCCCCTCGTTCCACATTGAAGAGCAGCTTGTAGCCGGATTCCCGGACTCCCAGTTCGGCGGCCATGTCACGTGCCGTATGGATCATTTCGGCGATCAGAGGATTATCCTCTGGCTGAATATCGTTGATGCTGCGGATATGGCGCTTGGGGACGATTAGGATATGGACCGGCGCGTGTGGTTTGATGTCTCGGAATACCACCAGGTTGTCGTTTTGGAACAAAAACTCCGTCTGGGTTTTCCCCCGGGCGATGTTACAAAAAATACAATCGTCGTGCATGATCCATCTCCTTGTTTCCGATGATTGACAGGTTACGTGAAGCCGGAACGGCCGGCCGGACGATTTCGATTCAGCGTACCCAAACTTGTGCTGATTTTCAACGAAATTCAGGTGTTGATGATGGGGTACACCGAGCTGGAATGAAAACGGAATGCCGTCCCGGGGCGACCTATCCCGCTTTCCCTTGGAAAAGAACTCGGATGCGGCACTGGCTGGGGGAACTGGTAGCCCGGCTGGCGAACTGCAAATACAGCCCGCCGTCCGGGGGTGGCCTATCCCACTTTTCCCTTGGAGAAAAACTCAGACACGCGCACTCGGTTGATCGGACG
>CAZTKB010000046.1:0-14111 GCA_964614125.1 uncultured Desulfobacterales bacterium
TTTTCCCGCAGTTTGCCATTGTCCTGCCCTATATCGCGGTAGTCACGATTCTGGTTTTCCGGCCCAAGGGATTGCTGCGGTCGACATGGTGACGCCGGTCGCCGCCTTTTTGGTGGGGCGGCTGTATTTCGACAAGGATGAAAAGATTGACCACACGGTTTGATTCCATCCGTTTCGCCGGCTGGATAGCCGCCGGGGTTGTGTTCCTGTGCCTGCCCTCGTTGCTGCCCCGGTATTACCTTTATCTGGTGTCCCTGATTCTGACTACCGGGTTGCTTGCCACCAGTCTGAATCTGGTGTTGGGTTTCGGGGGGATGTACCAGTTTCATCATGCGGTTTTCTATGGGATCGGGGCGTATACACTGGCGTTGTTTGTCACCCGGACCGGATTGCCGGTATGGATCGGATTTGTTGCAGCTCCCATCGTTTCCGCTTTCCTGGGCCTGGTTATCGGTGTCATCTGTATCCGCCTGTCCAAGCTCTATTTCGGCATGCTTCAGATTTCCCTCGGTTCCCTGGTATGGGCCATCGTGTTTCGATGGTACTCCTTTACCGGGGGGGATGACGGGATCCATGGCATCGGATTGCCGGACATGATTTCCACCGGAAAAGGGGCCTATTATCTGATTCTCGCGGTTTCGGCTGCCGCCATGTGGATCATGCACCGGATCGTGGAATCCCCCTTCGGCAGGACTTTTCAGGCCATTCGAGATAACCCTGCCCGCTGTGAGGCCATCGGAATTCATGTGTCGAAACATCAGTTGATCGGAGAGGTTCTGGCTGCCGGGTTTGCCGGAATCGCGGGTGTTTTGTTTGTTGTGGTGGAAGGATCGGTGTTTCCGGAACTCCTGTTTTGGACGCTTTCCCTGGAAATCCTGATCATGTGCCTGCTCGGAGGATGGTTCACCTTTCTGGGCCCCATGCTGGGTGCCGCCATTATTGTTTTCCTCCGGACTGTCGCCGGGAGCTATACCGAGTATTGGACGATGATTTTGGGTATCGTTCTGATGCTGCTGATCTTTTTTCTGCCGGAGGGAGTACTGGGATATTTGCAGAAAATCATCCGCCGCCGGCCCGGAGCCCGGTAGTCATGTTGCAAGTCGAGCATCTGCAGAAAACCTTTGATGGCTTTATGGCCGTGGCCGACGCAAACCTTCAGGTCGATACGGGACAGGTGGTGGCGGTCATCGGCCCCAACGGCGCGGGGAAAACCACGCTCTTCAACCTGATCACCGGTCAGATTCCTCCGGACAGAGGCCGGATCCTGTTTGAGGGTCGAGATATTTCCCGCATGCCCCCTTATGCCATCTGTCGTATGGGGATCTGCCGTTCTTTTCAGATCGTGAATATTTTCAACCGGCTGACGGTGTTTGAGAATGTCCATGTGGCGGTGTTGTCCCATCACGGTCAATCCGGAAATCTTTTCCGATCCGCCGGTTCCCTGTATCAAAAAGAAACCATGGAAATACTGAAAAGCGTGGGACTGGAGGATAAACCCAACCGGATCAGCGGTTCCCTTTCCCACGGGGATCAGAAAGTTTTGGAAATCGCCATTTCTTTGGGAAACCATCCGAAGCTGCTGATTTTGGATGAGCCCACGGCCGGAATGTCTCCAGAGGAGACGGCCGTGTCGCTTTCCCTGATGAAGCGGTTGTCGTCGGATATGGGTATTACGATCCTGTTTTGTGAACACGATATGGACCTGGTGTTTTCCATTGCCCAACAGATCATGGTCATGCAGCAGGGCAAAACCATCCTTCAGGACATTCCGGAAAAAGTCCGGGAAAACAGACAGGTGCGGGAAGCGTATCTGGGAGGCTGTTGAATGTTGTTGGAGGTCCACGGGATCCATACTTATTACGATTTGAGCCACATTCTTTTCGATGTCTCCCTGTCCGTTCATCCGGGAGAAATCGTCTGTCTGTTGGGGCGAAACGGGGCTGGGAAGAGCACTACCATGAAAAGCATCATCGGGCTGACGCCGCCTCGGGCCGGTTCGATTGTGTTCAAAGGAATCGAGTGCATCGGGAAAAAACCGTTCCAATTGGCCCGGATGGGTATCGGGTATGTTCCGGACGACCGGAGAGTGTTTGCCGATCTGACCGTAGAGGAAAACCTGTCGATTGTGCAACGGAAACAGCAGGCGGGCGGACCGTGGAATATGGATGCTGTCTATGAGTTTTTTCCGGCTCTGAAAAAAATCAGCACCCGGCGTGCCGGATTTCTGAGTGGTGGTGAGCAGCAGATGCTGACCATCGGACGGGCGTTGATGACGAATCCGGATTTGCTGTTGTTGGATGAACCGACGGAGGGGCTGGCCCCCTTGGTCGTCCGGATGTTGGAAGATCAGATTCGGGAGTTGAAATCCCGCGGAATGACAATATTGTTGGCAGAGCAAAACCAGAAAACCGCCCTGGATTTGAGCGACCGGGGATATGTCATTGACAACGGCGCCATTCAATATCAGGGGACCATACGGGATCTGATGGAAAACGAAGCGGTCATGCGGAAATATCTGTGTGTCGGATAACCTGGACGGAGGAGGGACAGATCGGGGGATGAAACAGACGGATGCTCATGCAGTGTTGGGCAGGGATCGTTTTGCGGAGCATGTGGGAATTGAAATCCTGGACATCGGGATCGGAACGGCAACGGCCATGTTGAAAATCCAGGAACGACATCTGAACGGCCTGGATAGAACCCAGGGAGGAGCGGTGTTCACCCTGGCGGATCTGGCGTTTGCCGCGGCTTCCAACTCTCATGGCATTCCGGCCATGGCGATCAGTGTGAATATCTTTTTTGTCAAAGGCACCTCCGTCGGAACGGTATTGACGGCCCATGCCCGGGAAATTTCCCGAAATCCGAAGTTGGCCACGTATCAGGTGGATGTGGTGGATGAAACCGGAGACCGGGTGGCCAGCTTTCAAGGAATGGTGTATCGAAAATCACCGGCCGGTCCAACGCCGCCATCGGCTTCCGTATGACGATCAGGTATCCGGATCTCTTTGACCAGGGAATCCTGCAAAAGCGGGTTCAAACGGCGTTATCCCGCCTGGAATCCTGCCGGTTATGTCCCAGGATTTGCGGGGTGAACCGGTTGGATGGTCAAACCGGTTTCTGCCGGACCGGAAGGCTCGCCAAGGTATACGGCTTCCACGCTCATTTTGGGGAAGAAACCCCTGTATCGGGAACGAATGGATCCGGAACTGTTTTTTTTTCGTATTGCAGCCTGGGATGCTCCTTCTGTCAGAACTATGAAATCAGTCATGCCGGGCAAGGGGACTGGGTGACGTCGGATGACCTGGCGGAAATGATGTTGAAACTGCAGCGGCGGGGATGTCACAACATCAATTTCGTTACGCCTACTCATATCGTTCCCCAGATCCTGGAATCCTTGGAAAAAGCGGTGGCCCAAGGGCTTCGAATTCCCTTGATCTACAACACGAGTGCCTATGACCGGGTGGAGACCCTCGAATTGCTGGACGGTGTGATGGACATATACATGCCGGATTTCAAGTTCTGGGATCCGGAAATTGCCCGGATGACCTGCGAGGCTCCCAACTATCCCGAGATTGCCCGACAGGCCATCCTGGAAATGCATCGACAGGTCGGGGACCTGGTAATCGATGGAAACGGCATCGCCGCGAGGGGGCTTCTGGTTCGGCACCTGGTCCTGCCAGAGAACATGGCCGGTACCGCGGAGGTCATGCATTTTTTACATCAGCGGATTTCCGCGGATACTTATGTGAATGTGATGTTTCAGTATCACCCTTGCGGTGATATTTCCCGAAATTCGCCGCTGGGGAGAGCTCCGACGGCTGCGGAATGCCGGGAGGCCTGGAAAGCCGCTCAGGATGCCGGCATCCGCCGCCTGGACCCGCCACAACGGAGGTTGGTCCTGTGGTAAGCTCTTTGGATCCGCGCATCAAACTGATTTCCATGCTCCTGATCAGCATCTGCTCCGGCTGGGCGGGCGAAGGAGGATTGCTGCTCTTCACCGTTTTGCTGGCATGGCTGGTGTCATCGACCCGGATGGCCGAGCGGTTTCGGGAATACCGGATGACGCCGTTACTGCTGGTTCTGGTCGGACTGTTTCTGGCCCGCGGGATCACGGTGAACGGTTTCGGAGGGGATTACGGAATCGATTTTTCCGTGACGCCGGATAGCCTGAAAGAGAGCGCCCGGATTTGTTGGAGACTGGTGATTGTGACCGGTGCCGGTATGGTTTTCATCTCTTCCACCTCCATGATGGAGATGAAGGCAGCGATTGAATGGTTTCTGAAACCGATTCCCCTGATTTCCGAAAAACGGGTTTCCACTGCCATCGGTCTGATGGTTCGTTTTCTTCCCCTGATATTGGAAGAGATCCGCCGGATCCGGGATGCCCAAATCTCCCGGTGTATCCAAGCGCGAAAAAACCCGGTTGCAACGATTCGATTTCTTATCGGGCCGTTGTTTCATCGGATTTTCCGGCATGCGGACAGGTTGGTGGATGCGATGCAATCCCGCTGTTACACGGAGCACCGGGTCGGATATCTGATGAACGCCAGACGGATGGATTGGATGGCCTTGGGACTGGTGTGCGGAATCTGTTTCCTGTCTTTTTACCTGCCGGGCTCATAACCCAGGAATATGGGGCAGGGGGTAATTAAAAACGGAGTGATTCGAGGGGGATTCCTGAAATAAAACGGGGACGACCTCAGGATTCAGTTCGTCCCCGAAACAAAACATATCGTCAGGTAGGTTATTAAATTTTGGTTACATTCTTCGCAGATGGACCCCGGCTGCCCATTTCGATTTCAAATGTGACCCGATCGCCTTCCGCCAGGGTTCTGAAACCTTCCATTTGAATCGCCGAATGGTGAACAAAGATGTCTCCGCCCTCTTCCTGCTCGATGAAACCGAATCCTTTCTTGTCACTGAACCACTTTACAATTCCTTTTGCCAAAACGCGTACCTCCTCTGATATAACAAGTTATTACGGTGATCCCGAATTGGTTTGGCGGTTCATCGAAAAAGATGTTCGAAGATGATGTTTGCGCGGCCCAGTAACCAACTCCTGGATCCTATCATGATTTTCTCTATATTCCGTTATAATTTATACGTCAAGATAAAAAATAAATGTCTTTTATTCGGTGTTCGTGGAATTTACTTCCTATCCGGAGATTTGGAATGCGGAAATGTCTGTCGGTGGATGTCAGAGATGGGGCTTAGAGACGCCAATAAAGAATTCCATTTTCGCGGGCTTCCGGTTCGGAAAAGGCAGTTTTGATATCAATCAGAATAGGCGGATTTCCCCCACACAGACCGGCGATCTGTTTCAGCCCGAGATGCCGGTATTCATCGTGAATAACCGCCACCACCACGGCGTCCATGTTTTTGATAGTATCCAGAGGAGTCAATTCCAGTCCGTAATAGCGTTGGGCTTCCACTCTATCCGCCATTGGATCGTGAACCAGAACGTTGACGCCATAGTCCTTCAGTTCCGAAATGATATCCACCACCCGTGTATTTCGAAGGTCCGGTACGTTTTCCTTGAAGGTCAGCCCCAACACGGCCACGTTCGCATGAAAAACCTGTTTTCTGGCGGATATGAGGAGTTTCACCGTTTTTTCGGCGATATATTTCCCCATGTTGTCATTGATCCGGCGGCCGGCCAGAATCATTTCCGGATGATAGCCGAGGGATTCCGCTTTGAAGGTCAGGTAATAGGGGTCGACCCCGATACAATGTCCTCCGACCAGGCCGGGTCTGAAACGAAGGAAGTTCCATTTGGTTCCGGCTGCCTCAAGGACTTCATCGGTATCGATACCGATGCGGTCAAAAATCATGGCCAACTCGTTCATCAGTGCGATGTTCAAATCCCGCTGGGTGTTTTCAATCACTTTGGCTGCTTCCGCCACTTTGATCGAAGAAGCGCGGTGAATACCGGCCGATGTCACTCTTCCGTACACACCACACAAAAAATCCGCAGTCCGGGGATCGGAACCGGAAACCACTTTCATGATTCGGTCGACTGTATGCTCCCGGTCTCCGGGATTGATCCTTTCGGGTGAATATCCGACGGAGAAATCCTTTCCCACACACATTCCGGATTCTTTTTCCAGTATCGGGACACATATTTCTTCCGTCGCTCCGGGATACACGGTGGATTCGAAGGTTACACAGGATCCTTGCGGCATATGCTTCCCCACGACGGCGGACGCATTTTTCAGGGGCCGGAAATCCGGGATGCGGTAGGCGTCGATGGGGGTGGGGACTGCGACGATGATCAGTCGGCAGCGCTGCAGAATTTCCGGGTCTGAGGAATACACGATTTCGCATTCATTTAGCGTGGATGGATCGACTTCCCGTGTGCGATCCATACCTTTCTCCAATTCCCGGATTCGTTGAACGTTCAAATCATAACCGATCACCTGAAAATGCCGGGCCAGATGAACGGCCAGCGGAAGTCCGACATAACCCAGACCCACGATTCCGATCGCATCGGCTCGTGAAACCAGGGATTCCAGAGAAACCATGCAAGCTCCTTTCTCTTGGGCAGTGATGCAACATCAAAAGGGGCGGAAATGGCGGCGGGATTCACCTGCCTTTCGCCCAGGCTCTATTTGTAACATAACGGCAGACGATTTCTCAATATTCTTTCGAAAAGAAACATTTCCACCTCTTCAGGCATTGCCATCCGATCCCTTCTGATCATCCGAAAGGGGAAAAATTACCTGCCATATGGCCGGGCGGCCGGATTCCGGAAATCAGATTCCTTTCTCCCTGTGAATCATCGGGAGGATCTCGAGGTTTTCCCCATCTGTCCGGATACGAATGGCACCGTTTTCACCTGTGTGATAGGTACGGCATCCGGTTAGTCGATACCGTTTGACCACGGATGGGTGGGGCAGTTTTCGGCCTGGGTTCCAGGCTGCGGAAAAAACCACGGTTTCCGGATTCACGGTCTCAATAAACCGAATGGTACTGGATGTTTTGCTTCCATGGTGCGGGGCGATCAACACTTGGCTAGACAACTGGTCCGGCTGTCTGTTTACCAGGTCCGTCTCCGCTTCCGCCTGAATATCGCCCGGAAACAGGATGGATACGGTCCCCAGCCGCACGGAAACAACCAAGGAGTTGTTGTTGCGATCTTTCCAGGGCCGGGGGCCGGCTTGACCGCTTGTGGGTGGAGGCGGATGCAGGATACGGACTTGAGTTCCATTAATGGTTCGGTCTGAGACTAGGTCTGCGAAAGGCGGATGGGAAATTCCTTTGGTCTGGACAATGTCTATGAATTTCTGGAAAGAGGGCGATTCCGTTGAGTCACCGTTGGACCATACCTCACCGATGTCGAAATGACCGGCGATATACACCAGGCCGTTCAAATGGTCGCTGTCCGGATGGGAAAGAACCAGAAAATCGATGGTACGAATCCATTTTCTGCCAAGCAGTGGTGCGATGACCCGCTCTCCCATATCAAAAGCGGAATGGTCCGGGAAGCCTCCGCCATCGATCAGCATGACCGGCCCCTTGGGAAATTCGACCAACGCGGAGTTTCCCTGTCCCACATCCAGTATCGTGACCCGCAGGTCTGAATGCAGCAGGCGCTCGGCCAACATTTTCCCCGAATCCACCAAAAAAAGTAGAATCACGACTCCGGCGACTGGTATCAGGCGCTTTCGGAAAATTACCGGAAAAATGAATTTCTCTTGGGGAACATCGGTTTCCGCGGCAGATAACGATCGGGTGGAGAACCATATATACAGGCAACCGAGGAAAACGTAATAGCAGACCAGTTGAATGGGTGTCGGAGTGACCGTATGGATGGAAGCCAGCGGTAATTCCCCCAGGAAACGGGCCGGTATGAGGATAACATGAAGCAGATCCCGGGTAACGGATAGGAACCAGTCCCCGGCGGGTGGAAATACGGCATACAGGGAAGCGGAAAGGAGACCGAGCGGGACCACGCCGAAGCCTATGATCGGTACGACGACAAAATTGGCGACCGGACTGACCAGAGAAAATTGATTCATGTAGTACATGACGAGCGGAAAAGTTCCGGCGGTTGCCAGCAGGGAGACCCATATCGGGGTCGTGATTTTTTTTCGGAGACTCCATTTTGGAGGGTCCGAAGACCGGGATGATAGGGAGGATATGCCCGCGACAATGGCCAGGACCGAAGCGAAAGAAAGCTGAAAGGAAATGGAAAAAAGGGAAGGGGGATGAATGACAAGGATCAGGAAGGCGGCAACCGCGATCGTATTGAATGACTCCTGGTCACGTTCCAGAAGAAATGTCAGCAGGAGAATGACCGCCATAATCACGGCCCGTTGGGTGGAGGGTGTCATTCCCGCCAGAAATCCATACAGCAGGACCGGGAAAATCGACAGGATCCCGCCTGCTTTCCGGACCAGGGCGTGCCGGAGAAGAAAACCGGACCAGGAGAGGATGCGGATAAACAGAAACCAGGCTGTGCCGGCGACGATCCCGATATGGAGTCCGGAAATGGCCAGTACGTGGCTGAGTCCGGCCCGGGCGAATCGGCGGGTAAGCTCTGGGGAGATTTCGCTCCGGTCTCCGATCAACAGGGCCTTTAATACCGCGCGTTCATCACCCGTCGCAACCGATTCGATCCGAGTGGCGATGTGTTCTCTGGCGCGATCCATCCGATGGGTCCAGCCGGAGGGAGGGGTAGAGGACACGATGCTGATGTGTTGGGCCGGTACATAGACGGAACCGTCGATATCCTGAAACCGGAGATACCTGCGGTAGTCAAACCCGCCCGGGTTGGTAAAATTGCGGATCGGCCGAATTTTTCCGGAAATCGAAAGAACGTCTCCCCGGGACAGGGGGACCGCTGTTTGCCCGGTTGCGGTGATTTTGACAGCACCGCGGACCGGATGCCGAATATTTTCCCGGGAAACCGAAATCAGATCCAGAACCAACCGGGTCCGGTTCGAATCGGAAACCGGGTATCCGCGCAGGGTCCCCTCCATCTGCCATGGGTGTTGCAGATCGAGCTGTAACAAATGGTCGGGCGGATAAACGGTGGAAGTCCAGGGATGAACCGAAAGGTATCCCAATCCGGTGAACAGAAAAAGCGGTAGAAACAGGGTGGACCGGTGCCCGAGCAGACATAGGCACACCCCGGCCAGGGAGATCCAAACGATGATCCATGCGCAGCCGGACCGGTCCGGAAAATACAGGGCCATGGAGATTCCGGCTGCCAGGGCTGCCGCGAGAGGCAGGATCGGACGGGAAAACGATGCCATTGCCCCGGTCGGGTCAGTGCCGGAAGCTTCTTTGACCGGTGAACATCATGGCGGCGCCGACTTCATTGCAGGCTTCAATGGATTGGTAATCGTTTTCCGATCCTCCCGGTTGTATGACGGCGGTGACTCCTTCCCGAAGCCCCACATCGATGCCGTCCCTAAACGGGAAAAACGCGTCGCTGACCATGGCGGCACCGATCAATCCACCATGTTCCCGGGCCACCCGTTCGTCGATTTCCTTGCGGCTATCCGGATCCTCCAGTTCGTTGTAGGGGGTTTTCAGCAGTTCATAGCTGTACCGATCGGCCAGTTTCCGGTACGCTTTGTCCCGTGCAATTTCAGCAACTCCCACCCGATCCTGCTCTCCGGTGCCGATTCCGACCGTCACCTGATTTCGGACATATATTACGGAGTTCGATGTGACACCGGATTCCACGAGCCAGCCGAAGATCATGTCTTCGTATTCCGCGGGGGAAGGAAGCCGGTTGACCGTGTAGGTGTTTCCACGAAAGTTGCACGATGCCGGTTTCAGGTCATCCGGGGTACGGGCCTGGGGTACGAAAGACCACTGGGTCACAATTCCGCCGTCGATCAGGCTTTTGAACTCCACACACCGTTTTCCGACAAACTGCTGCAGCCGGTCGATATTCCGGATGCGGATCACCCGCAGGTTCTTTTTTCGTTGAAAAACGGCCATGGCCTTTTCCTCGAAATCCGGGGCGACCACCACCTCGGCATACTGCATTCCAATAGCTTCTGCGGTATCCAGGTCAACGGAACGGTTCAGGGCGATACAACCGCCGAAGGCGGCCACCCGGTCAGCCATGTTTGCTTTCTGGTAGGCGTCCAGCAGGGTGTCCGCGCGGGCTACTCCGCAAGGGTTGTTGTGTTTCACGATGACAGCAGTCGGGCGATCCGTAAAATACCGGAGGATATTCAAAGCATTATCCGCATCGGTCAGATTGGTTTTCCCCGGATGTTTTCCCGACTGCAGGAGTTCGATATCCGAAGCCAGGTAGTGTCCGGGCTGGATGGTCTCCACATCTCCCAGCATCAAATTTCCGTTGATCAGGCGATATAGCGCGGCTTCCTGTCCGGGGTTTTCCCCATACCGAAGGCCTTTTTTTTCACCGCTGATTTCCCATTGGACTTTTTCATACATCAATGTCTGCCGGCTGTTTTCATCGACAAAGGAGATTTCCATCCGGGCAGGGAAATGGTCATCCACAATGGTACGGTACATTTTTTTTAAATCATCTGACATAAAACCTCCTCGACGATGTCCATAGGCAGTTAGGGACGGCCACTGTTTCACAATGGAAACCGGGATCAGAATTTCCCGGGCACTTTTGTTATTCCGGGTTGGACGGATAACAGTTTTTGACATCCGACAGATTCTGGGAACCCAGGTATTCGGCGATTACGGCATCATAGGTTGCCGTATGGCGGAATGCTTTCTGGGCCATTCGAAAGCGTAAATCCAGGGAGGTAAATCCATTCAGGACCCGGATTTCGGACACGATTTCCGGATAATCCTGCGGATCGACCACCGGCAACACCCGGATAAAATTCTTGGCCGAGGCCCGAATCATGCAGGGACCTCCAATGTCGATGTTGCCCCTGGCATGTTCTACCGTGGTACCCGGTGCCGCGATGGTTTGCTGAAACGGATACAGGTTGACGACAACCATATCCATCGGAACCGCGTGCGCCCGGACCAGATCCTTTTGGTGGGCGGTGTTGTATGTTTCTGTCAGGATTCCCAGATAAATTTTAAAATCGAGCGTTTTGACCAGCCCTCCCTGGGTTTCGGGTTGTCCGGTATACTGGGAGACCTGTTTCAGGTATGCATCGGCCCGGTCTCCCAGAAATTCGTGGATATGATCAAAGGTGCCGCCGGTGGAATAGATGGTGATTCCGGGATTGATCTCCAGCATTTGGGAAATGAAAGATTTCAGGCCGCTTTTGTCAGACACACTGACGATGATGTTTCGGATTTCCACCAGGTTGTCTATTTTCTGGACCACATTGAGTTTCATGCGGGTTACTTTCTCCCCTCGTATTCGAATAGAAACTGTTCAAAGTAATAGGTCATGAATTGATGGCGCGCCTCTGCCAGCTTCTTCCCTTCCCGGGTCATCAGCCGATCCCGGATATACTGGAGCTTGATCCGGTATTCGCGATAGGCCGTATCCTCAGGGGTGTAGGGTCGGGTTTCTTCCACCGGAACCTCGGGGCAGTGCAGCCTCGCCCCGATTTCACCGGCGAACAGGAAGGCGCGTCCGATACCGATCGCACCGATGGAATCCAGTTTGTCAGCATCAAACAGGATTTTGGCTTCCGGAGTTTCGGGCGTTTGGGCATTTCGGAAACGATGCGAACGGATACAATGAAGGATATTGATTTTTTGGCCGGGTGTCAAATCCAGAGTCCATACCAGTGGCTCGGCGAGTTTGGCGCCGCATTCGGCATGGCAGAACCGGCCTTGAGATTCGTCTTCCTGCTTCCGGCCGATGTCATGCAGATAAGCGGCCGGGATCAGAACCTCCATGTCAGCCTGTTCAACCCGGCCGATTCGTTCGCACAGCCGGACCACCCGAAGGGTATGGTCCCACCCATGGCTGCCGCGAACCTCGGTGAACATGTTACGGGCAAAATCGACAATATTCACCAATGCGCCTTTTTTCCGGTGATTTCATCCAGAACAACCTGAAACAGAACGACTCCCTTCACCATGCCCGGGACAACCTCGGTGGGTTCCGGGTGATAGTGGTGGATGATGATTTCCAGAGCCGAAAGGGCTTTTCCGGGGTCTTCCAGAATGGACGCCGTTCCGAATCCGATGACGCTTCGATACTGGAAACCCCAGTCACAGGGGGTCTTTCCGGTTCGAAGGTTGCAATCGGCGTCAAACTGGACACATACCCGGGGGTTTTCCCGGAGCATATCCAGTTTCATGCCTTCTTTGGCGCTGTGAAAAAAGAGGGTTTGGTTCTGGTAGCCAAACGACATGGGGACGATATAGGGAAGGTTGTTTCGGCACATGGCCAGCCGGCAGAAGGAGCAACTGCTAATGATGGCTTCCAGTTCCGCGATGTCACTGATTTCCCGTTCTTTTCTTCTCATCGATCACCCCAGCTCCATGACGGATTTCCATCGGCGGTATTCCGTGTCGACCGGAAGGCCTCGAAGCGCCAAAATGTCCACCATTTCCGGTGTATTGAACCTTAGGTATGGATTTACTTTCATTTCATCGGCAAGCCGGGAAAACACATGCGACGGGTCATATTGCTTCAAATAGCGCGGGATGTCCGGGTTGTCCGGTTCCACCAGCCGGGCAAAGGCCATGGCATATTCCACATAGTCATGGCCGGCATAGATGACGGTTTCCGGGGAGAAGGACATCAGAAACCGGATGGATTCATAAAAACTTGCCATGTCTCCCGAAAAACAATTGCCCACGGTACCGTTGAACAGGGTGTCTCCGGTGATCAGGTACCCGGGGGCTGAAAAGCAGACCGAATCGAGTGTGTGGCCGGGAGTGTGGTACACGTGGATCTCCATTGTGTCCAGCCGGATAGATTCTTCTGCAATCAGGCTTTGCTGATCGATTATTCGGGCTCCGGATCGATCGGCAAGCTCACAGGTGCCGGGAGTATGATCCGGATGAATGTGGGTATGAGCCGCATATACCAGACGAAGCCCATAGGTATGAATAAATTCCAGGATGTCCTCTACCGCTCCGGCGTCAATGGCAACGGCGGATGAGCCGTCATGGATTAGATAGGATAAATTGTCGGAGGCGTATCGAAATTGCCGGATGGGCATAATTCACCATATTGATCGGGTTGTCTGAAAGGTTGAAGTTCGTTATTACTATGACCCTGCGGCAAATTCAAGCCGTTTTCCTGTTTGAAAATATTACATGGTTCACGGCTCTAAAAAGGATCTCTTCGACGTTCCGTCCTGCCATGGCGGGGAGTCCGGGTGTGGCCTGCGGCGTGCCGTTCCCGCGTAGAAAGGTTTTTTGTCGGAGCCCGGGAAGGATCAGGAATTGGATTGCAAACAAGGTGCAGATTCTTATATTATCCGATTATGGTTGATGGTACGGTGTTTCATATTCAGCGGTTTTCGGTACACGACGGCCCGGGTATCCGGACCACCGTTTTTCTGAAGGGGTGTCCGCTCCGGTGCCGGTGGTGTCACAATCCGGAGAGTTGGGAGCCGGATCCGGAGATTGCGGTGATCGAGTCGCGGTGTATGCACTGTGGTGCCTGTCTGGATGTCTGCCCTCGGAAGGAATTTCGGGAGGAAACATCCTTTTGGGAAGTGAGGTGCCTTCGGTGTGGCGTATGCGTGGAATCGTGTCCGACCGGAGCCAGACAGATAGCCGGCCGACGGATGACGTCGGCCGAAGTGGTCCGGGAGGTTGCCAAAGACCGGATTTTTTTTGACGACTCCGGTGGAGGAATCACCATTTCCGGCGGGGAGCCCCTGTTTCAGTCGGAATTTCTGCAATCACTCCTGATCGGTCTCCGGGAACAGGGATTTCACACAGCCGTGGATACCAGCGGATTCTGCCCACCGGAACACTTGGATACAATTGTCCCCTTGACCGACCTGTTTCTGTTTGACATCAAATTAATGGATAATACCAAGCATATACAATACACCGGCGTTTCCAGCCAACTGATCCATGAGAATCTGAAACGGCTGGGGCGGGACCATTCCCGGATCTGGATCCGCATTCCCGTCATTCCGGGAATCAACGATGACGAGAAAAACCTGCTGGCATCCGCCCGATTTGCAGCTTCTATACCAGGGGTGGAACAGATTCATCTGCTGCCGTATCAC
>CAZTKB010000046.1:14211-16367 GCA_964614125.1 uncultured Desulfobacterales bacterium
GGGGAGCGCGGCCCTTTTCCCAAAGCGGTTCCCTCCTATCCGGAACTGACCTGTCACAGCCTGGAAGATCTGCACATCCTGCATACCCGCCCCAAGATCCACTACCGGGTCGATGAAAACTGCCTGGATGCATACCGAAATATTGTCATTCCTTACTGGACCGGCCGATCCCTGCGGGACAGAATGTTTTGTGAACTGACGACTCAGTGGCACGATGCGTATGAGGCGGGCATTTTTACGGAGTTCATGGAACAGCGGGCTCCAGGGCATACCGTCCTGGACGACAAGATTTATCGAAAGGGAATGCGGGATTTCAAACGCGATATCGCGGAATCGATCGCCCGTTTGGACTTTGCTGGGGATCCGGAAGCCTACGCGCGGCAGGAAGCCTTGAAATCCATGGACATTGCCTGCGACGCCGTGATTCGGTTTGCCCACCGGCATGCGGAATTGGCGGAAGCCATGACAGAAGGCGAATCGGATCCACGACGCAAGGAGGAATTGCGCCGGATTGCCCGGGTATGCCGCCATGTTCCGGAAAATGCCCCGCGGGATTTTCAGGAAGCCCTGCAATATTACTGGTTCTGTCATCTGGCGGTCATTACGGAACTGAACGGCTGGGATGCTTTTAATCCCGGCCACCTGGATCAACACCTGCTACCATTTTACCAAAAAGGTCTGGCGGACGGAAGTCTGACACCGGAGAAGGCCCGGGAACTTTTGGAGATGTTTTTCATCAAGTTCAACAACCACCCGGCACCGCCGAAAGTCGGGGTTACCGCAGCGGAAAGCGGTACTTATACGGATTTCGCCAATATCAATATCGGAGGCCTCCTGTCAGACGGGTCCGACGGCTCGAATGAAATTTCCCATATGCTGCTGGATATTGTGGAAGACATGCATCTGCTGCAGCCCAGCACCAATGTCCAGGTGTCCCGGAAGACCCCGGACCACGTGCTCCATCACGCGCTTCGCGTCATCCGGAAAGGGTACGGTTTCCCATCCCTGTTCAATGCCGACGTCGTGGTGGAGGAACAGATCCGGCAGGGAAAAACCCTGGAGGACGCCCGGGCGGGAGGCTGCAGCGGGTGTGTCGAGGTGGGGGCGTTCGGAAAGGAAGCCTATATTCTGACGGGATATTTCAATCTGGTGAAAATCCTGGAGGTGACGCTGCATGACGGAGCGGATCCCCGGACCGGCAAACGGATCGGGATTGCCGATGCGCCGATGGGGGCTGTGTCGACCTTTGACGACCTGTTTGAGGCATTCCGGCGTCAGATGGTTCATTTCATTGATATCAAGATCCGGGGCAACCAGCTGATCGAGCAGATCTATGCCGACCAGATGCCGGCACCATTTTTGTCCGTCCTGACGGATGACTGCATCCAAAAAGGAAAAGATTACAATGCCGGAGGAGCCCGGTACAACAACACCTTCATCCAGGCGGTGGGAATCGGCAGCCTGACGGATTGTTTTTCCGGAATCAACCAGATGGTTTTCGAAAAACCGGCAATTACCCTGCCGGAATTGATCCGGGTGTTGGACCGGAATTTCGAGGGAGCCGAGCCGCTGCGTCAGAAACTCCTGAACCGGATTCCCCGCTACGGAAACGACGACGACGCGGCGGACGGGATCATGGTGAAGATATTTGATGCGGCATTTCAGGCCATCGATGGCAGGCCCAACAGCAAGGGGGGGCAGTATCGCCTGGAAATGCTGCCCACGACCAGCCATGTCTATTTCGGTTCGGTCACCGGCGCCATGCCGGACGGGCGGCATGCCTCCCTGCCGTTATCCGAAGGGATTTCACCGGTGCAGGGGGCGGATCGGAACGGCCCGACCGCGGTGATCAAATCCGCGGGTAAAATGGATCAGGTAAAAACCGGCGGAGCACTGTTGAATCTCAAATTCACCCCGGCTCTGGTGGCCGGCGAGGAGGGAATCCGAAACCTGTCTCATCTGGTGCGAAGCTATTTCAAACTGGACGGACATCACATCCAATTCAACGTCGTTTCCGCCGATCTGTTGAAAAGAGCCCAGGCGGATCCGGATAAGTACCGGGATTTGATTGTCCGGGTGGCGGGATACAGCGATTATTTCTGTGACCTGACGCCGGAACTCCAGGAGGAGATCATCGCCCGAACCGAGCATCAGGC
>CAZTKB010000047.1:0-15882 GCA_964614125.1 uncultured Desulfobacterales bacterium
CCCGGGGCGACCCATCCCGCTTTCTTTTGGAAAAGAACTCGGATGCGGCACTCGCAGGCGGATCGGACAGGGGGGATTCAGTCGAAATGGACCGAGACAACCGACCGGTTTGGATGAATTAACTTGGCCGTAGTCGCTGTCCGATCCGGCGAGTGCGGCATCCTCAGACAGCTTTTCCTGCAAGAAAGGCGGAATAGGTCCCCCGTTCCGGCTCCCAAGCCGGCAGCGCATCCCCTCTTCCCTTGCGGGCTGTGGCAGGGCTAATATTTTTCCCCCTTCACCCTGGTGGGGCTGGATCAGGGCCAACTTTTTTTCCCTCCCCACGGGTGGGGGAGGGTCAGGGTGGGGGGGAATAAAAGAGGGACAGACCACCCCCCGCTCCGGCAATGCGGTTGTTCGGCGCGCCGAACCTGCACGAATAGCAGTACTTTGACGGGGTCCGGCAGTGCCCGGAATTGTCCTTGACAGGGTTTCGAACGGATGTTATCTCACATAAGAATCATTCCCTGTATCTATATTCCTCCATCCCGGATATCCTCTCCGGGCACCATCGATTTGGAAACATCAATTCCCATGAATGCATCGGAAACCGCCGAAGAAACTATTTTGCTCGTGGATGACCAGCCTTCCAATCTTCAATTGCTTTCCCAGACCCTGAAGGATTCGGGATGCCGATTGCTGTTTGCAAAAGATGGGGAATCCGCTCTGTCGATCGCCAGGAAGGTTCAACCGAATCTGATTTTGTTGGACATTATGATGCCAGGAATCGATGGGTTTGAAGTATGCAGGCGACTCAAGTCTTCCGTCGATACCAAAAGTATCCCCGTCATCTTTCTCTCCGCGCTGGATGATACCCGGGACAAGGTGAGGGGACTGCAACTCGGTGCGGTGGATTATGTCGCCAAACCGTTTCAACCCGAAGAGGTGATCGCTCGGGTCAACACACATCTGACCATACACCGGCTGAGCAGCCAAGTCCAGCAGCAGCGGGATGAATTGGAACGGGAACTTCAGATCGTTTCCCAGCTCCAACGCAACCTTTTACCGGAACGGCTTCCGGAAATGACTGGACTGAAACTGGCCGCCTACTATGAAACCAGCCGGTACACCGGAGGCGATTATTACGATATCCTGGTTCTGCCGGACAACCGCCTGGCCATTCTGGTTGCGGATGCCGAAGGGCATAGCGCGCCGGCTACGGTCATGATGGCCATGACCTGTGCTCTGTTCCGGTCCTGCACGGAATGGCACGGGGATCCGGATCGCATGATCTCCTACCTGAATGAAAATCTGTGCCGGGTCAACAAGGGAAGTTTTGTCACGGCGATATATGCCGTGTATGATCCGGCCCATCGTATCCTGAGAGTGGCTCGAGCCGGAAATCCGCTGCCCATCCTGCATCGGCCTGGCTCGGGAAAGGCCGTGGAAATCGAATGCGAGGGTGTTCTGTTGATGGGGATTGCTCCATACACCGAGGTTCCGGTTACCGAATTGCCACTTTTAACAGGAGATCGTCTCCTTTTCTATACCGACGGCGTTACGGACCGATCCAATGAACAACGGGAACTGTATGGGACCCAACGGCTTCTGCAAAGATTTCAAGCGGCTCGTTCCCGTGATCCGGACGGCCTGGTTGGGGAGATCATCGAAGATCTTTCCCAATTTGCCGGGACATTTCCGGCTGATGACGACCAGGCGATGCTGTTGCTGATGGTTGAATAGCGACTCTTGCGGGTTGGTGAATCCCATTGCTTAACCTTTGTTTTTTCCTCGCGTTTTCGAGAATTTGCACTCTGAAAGAGCCGATCGCATACCATGGAAGATATCCATCCCCCATTTTTGTTGTCAGATCTGATCGATTTCGATCAATTGGGCCGAATTTTACAAGATTTCTGTGACATCGTAGGGATTGCTTCGGCGATTATCGATCTCGAAGGAGAAGTGTTGGTTTCTGTTCGCTGGAAACGCTTGTGCACGGATTTTCACCGGAAAGATCCACGTTCCCGGAAGCGGTGCATCGAAAGTGACACCTTTCTGGCCGCGGATCTTCGAGAAGGGGAACGGTTTTCGGTGTATACCTGCCGGAACGGTTTGACTGATGCGGCTTCTCCGATCATCATTGAAGGCAGGCATGTAGCGAACGTGTTTGTCGGGCAGTTTTTGCTGGATGAACCGGATAGGGAATTTTTCCGGAAACAGGCTCTGGAGTTCGGATTCGACTTGGATGAATATATGCGGGCCTTGGAGGAGGTTCCGATTGTTTCCCGGGAAAAACTGCCGGCAATCCTCGGGTTTCTGAAAGGGTTTGCCGACCTGATCGGAACGGTCAGCCTGAATTGTCTTCGAGCGGAGGCGGCGGAAAAACTGTGTAAGATTCGCGCGGCAGACACCGAAACGGCCAGAAATAAATTGGCTGAGGAGCAGGAAAATCTGGAAAAAATTCTGGCGGAGCGAACGGAAAAACTACGGCAATCCGAAGAGGACAGCCGACTGATTCTGGAATCCGCGGCCGAAGGAATTTTCGGGACGGATGAACAGGGACTGTGTACCTTCGCCAATGAAGCGGCCCGGAAAATACTGGGGTACACCTCCGAGGAAATCATCGGTTATCCGGTACATGAACGGTTTCACCACTCCAATGCCGATGGCACACCCCATGCCAAAGAAGAATGCCCGATTGTAATGGCCTATCGCATGGGAAAAACCAGTTTCCGAAGGGATGAGGTTTTCTGGCGAAAAGACAACACCTGTATCGATGTTTCCTACACCAGTGTTCCCAAGAAGAAAGGCGAAAAAATCGTCGGATCTGTCGTGGTTTTCCGGGATATAACCGCCCGAAAAAGAGCCGAAGACGCTCTACAGGACAGTGAGTATCGTTTACAGACCATTTTGAGTACCTCCCGGGAGGGTTTTTGGTGGATCAACAACCAGGCGGTTACCGTGGCGGTAAATGAGGCCATGTGCCAGATCCTGGGACGCCCTCAGGAGAAAATACTGGGAAAACGGGTATTTGATTTTTTGAATGCCGAAAATCTGGTGATCATGGAGGACCAGTTACGGCGCCGGGCCACAGGAGAAACCGGCACCTATGAGATTGAGATCAGCCGTCCGGACGGAACCCAGGTGCCCTGTCTGTTTCATGCCACCCCACTGTACGATAAAAAGGGAATCAAAACAGGTTCCTTTGCAATGGTAACCAATATCGCGGACCGGAAGAAAATGGAGATGGACCTTATCGAGGCCCGTGACCGCGCCGAGTCGGCCACGCGGGCCAAGGGAAATTTCCTGGCGAACATGAGCCATGAAATCCGGACGCCGATGAACGCTGTTTTGGGGATGACCCATCTTGCTCTGAAAACCGACCTCACACCCAAACAGATGGATTATTTGAACAAAATCCAACTGTCAGCCAATTCTTTGTTGGGTGTGATCAACGATATCCTGGATTTTTCCAAGATCGAGGCCGGAAAACTGAGCATGGAATCGATCACCTTCAACTTGGATGAAGTCCTGGAAAACCTGGCAACCCTCATGACGGTCAAGGCCCAGGAGGCGGAAGGAATCGAGGTGTTATTCAATACGGACCCGAATGTCCCGCGGTCCCTGGTTGGTGATCCCCTTCGGTTGAGCCAGGTGCTGATCAACCTGGCCAACAACGCACTCAAGTTTACCCGTCGGGGAGAAATCGTGGTGTCTACCGAACTGATCCGTTTGGAGCCGCACCGTGCGGAAATTCAGTTTTCGGTGAGGGATACCGGTATCGGAATGACATCGGAACAGATGGCGATGCTGTTCACACCTTTCAGCCAAGCGGATACTTCCATCACCCGGAAATACGGTGGTACCGGCCTGGGGTTGACGATCAGCCAGAGATTGGTGGAAATGATGGAGGGCCGAATATGGGTGGATAGCATTTCCGGTGCCGGAAGCACCTTTTACTTCACGGGGATTTTTGGAATCGGAAAAACGGAAGGGATGACCTGCCATCTGCCCCCGCCGGATCTCCGCGGCATCCGGGCTCTCGTGGTGGATGACAACCCGACATCCCGGGAAATCTTTCAGAAAATGCTGGAATCCTTTACCTTCGAGGTGACATTGGCTGCATCCGGAGAGGAAGGTCTTCAGGAAATCGAGAGATCCGTCGGAGGCAAACCGTTCGATATTGTCATCATGGATTGGAAAATGCCGGGTTTGGACGGCATCGAAACGGCCCGGCGCATCCGTCGTGACAAACGGCTTCCCCGGATTCCGGTGATGATTTTGGTCAGTGCGTACGGGAGAGAGGAGATCATGTGGCGGTCCGAGGCAGCCGGTCTGGATGCGTTTCTCATCAAACCGATCAGCCCGTCGGTCATGTTCGATACCATCATGCATATCTTGGCCAACCATGTCGCCGGCGATTTTGCGCATGGAGGAAAACCGGGACAGGAACCGAATGTCCGGAAAGGGCTGGAGGGAGTCCGTATCCTGGTAGTGGAAGACAATGAAATTAATCAGCAGGTTGCTCAGGAGATTTTGGCGGATGCCGGTATGATAGTGTCGGTGGCCGAAAACGGCCAGGAAGCACTGGATTTGCTTCAGACCCATTCGTATGATGCGCTGTTGATGGATATCCAGATGCCGGTCATGGATGGCTACACCGCTACCCGACGGATTCGGCAGGACCTCCGGTTTCAGGAACTTCCCATCATTGCAATGACTGCTCACGCAATGGCCGGCGATCAGGAAAAAAGCGTGGCTGCCGGTATGAACGATCATATCACCAAGCCAATCGATCCTTCCCAGCTTTACTTGGTGCTGTCCAAATGGATATCCTCCGCCACCGGAAACAGGGCCGAAAAGGAACAGCCGAAATCGGATCCTGCGGTCGGGTTGGAGTCCGAAATCGCGGTCATAGGCAAGCCAATATCCGAAGAAGACGCTCTGTTGCCACCGGTATTGGATGGATTCGATCTGGAGGGAGGACTGCGGCGTTTGCGGGGCAACCGCTCCCTGTATCGTCGGTTACTGCAGGATTTTTCCTCGCGGTGTGACCGTGCGACGGATGAAATTCGGGTGGCCCTGGGAAAACGAGACTATTCTTCCGCGCACCATTTGGTTCATGATATTAAAGGATTGGCAGGTAATCTTTCCGCCTCTGATTTACAAAAGGCCGCCGGAGTGTTGGACAGGATCATTCAGCATGGAAAGGAAGGGGAGCCTGTTTTTTCGAACGAACTGGACAAAGCCTTTGCCGTTTTCGAGACGCAAATGAAACGGGCGGCGGAGTCGACCCGGCAATTACAATCTGCGGAAGGGGATCAACCGGCGATAATGGAATCAGTGATTCCCGGCCTGCCTCCGGATTTGGCTCAAGAAGCCGCAACCCGATTGCGGGAGGCCGCGGAAACCGGCGATATTGCGGCCATCACCACCATCGTTGGGGAAATGCATTCTCGTTGTCCGGTCTTTGCGCCGGTTGCAGAGAGTGTCGTACGGATGACGGAAAATTTTGACTTTGACGGGATCCATCGCCTGGCGGACGAATTGGAAGGCCTTCCCAGGTCCGACCGTTCGGTTAGGAAACCCTAAAACTGAAAACTCAGACCGATCCGGATAATATTGGCGGTCAGATCGACGTTGGCATTGTAGGCATATCCTCCGGGACCAAGGATGGTATAATCTTCCTTGCCGAAGTCATCGTACAGATATTCCAGCCGTACCCGTAATTCATGGCTCATGGCGTATTCCACACCGGCGCCGATCGTCCAGCCGATATGGGTAGAGTCATCTGTACCCCAGCCCGGGTCGGTATCGTCCACCGTGACCCCTGCCATGGCAATTCCGGCTGCACCGTAGATCAGTGTTGCATTGATGGTTTTGCCTATTCTGGCGCGAACATGGGAGGTCCAGTCAATATCAAAAGATGTCCATCGATTTTTGGCTTGATCGTCCGTCCCTTCGCTGAGGCTGACCAGCCCCAGATCCGCTTCCACACCGTATACCATATCCACAAACTGGCGGCTGTAGCCTATAAAAATTCCCCCGCCGTATCCGTCGATGCTGGGATTCCGATCATACCCCGGCCATCCGGGCTCGTAGTATTCGAGATCGTTCCAGTTGTGGGAAACCATTGCGCCGATTTGTACGCCGGTCCATAAATTGTAGTTGCTCAGGGAGGCCTTGTAGCTATCCAACAGGGTCTTTTGGGTATTTGGAGATGAGGCGTTTGCCACGGTGCCGATCAGAATAAGCGCAAACATCCAGCAGAGGATTTTCGGAATTCGGTACATTACCGTTCTCCTTTTTCGTTGCAGTTTGATGTATGTAATGTAAAAACAATATGTTGCATTGAATGGCCGTCAGAACCCACTCCACATGATCTTATCGATATCATCCTGAAAGATTTTTATCAATAAAAAATCATTCCTAATCTCTTGTATTTCTTAAAAATCAATCTCCTTGTTCTCGGTTTCCTTAAAGCGGATAAGCCGTCCCGGGGCGACTTACCCGCCTTTCCCGCAGGAAAAGCCTTTCTATAGTCTTAAGGTAACCAACCTGCTTCACAGCCGATCGCCCCTTCAGAACTGAAAATCCGGATGGAGGCTGCAGTTCTTTGACGGATCCTTGCAAAGGCAACGAAGCGGGATTGCTTTTCTGCAGCGTCGCTGGTAGCATGGCCGGCCGTTAAATACCGGGGAGTTCGGTTTTCCGGTGTCCGATGAAGACACTACACATCTTACGGGATGATCCGATTATATGATTCCAAATTCAATGCGACGAAACATCATTTTTTTGCTGGGCGGCGCCCTGTTTTTCCTTTCCCAGTTTTACCGTGCCTCCACGGCGGTGATCGCACCGGATCTGATGCGGGATTTGGGGGTGGGGTCACGGGATCTCAGTTTGATCTCCGCCGCTTTTTTTTATGCATTCGCCCTGATGCAAATCCCCATTGGAATCGTATTGGACGTTATTAGTGCCAGACGGGCCATGACGGTTCTGTCGCTGATATCGGCGATAGGAGCGGTAATTTTCGGTTTGGGGCAGTCCATCACCGTTTTGACCGTGGGGCGGGTGTTGATGGGAACCGGTATGGCGTGTAATCTGATCGGAACCTTGAAGCTGATCACCATGTGGTTTCCGGCCGAGAGGTTCGGAACCCTGTCGGCCTTTGTATTTTCCCTGGGAACCCTCGGCAACCTGGCCGCCGCCACTCCTCTGGTTTTTCTGGCCGAGTCAATCGGATGGCGATATTCCTTTTTGCTGATCGCCGGGGTCAATCTGACTTTGGTGCTGTTGTTTTATCTCGTGGTTCGGGACCGACCGGCATCCGCTCTTTCAGTGGAAAACCCTGTGCAGACGGGAACAGGGTTTTCGGTGATTCGGGAAAATTTCCGGAGTTTGTTCGGCCAACGGGATTACTGGATCATTTCCCTGGGAACCTTCTGTCGATACGGAATCTATGCGGCGGTTCTTTCCCTGTGGGCCGCCCCTTTTTTGGTGCATATCATGGGGGTATCCTCTGTGGTTTGTGGAAATCTCCTGTTGTTGATGAGTGTCGGTCTGGTGGTTGGAAGCCCGATATTCGGGTGGCTTTCGGATTCGGTGCTGCGCAATCGGAAAGGGGTTGTCATCGCGGGACTGGCGGCAATGAGCGGGATTCTGATTCTTTTGACCCGACTTCCGGCCGGAACCTCCACGGCCGTCCTGGGGATGGTATTTTTCGGATTCGGGTTTTTCAGCAGTTCCGGTGGGATCATGTACGCGCATATCAAAGAACGGATGCCGGTCGAACAGGCTGGGGCCGCCATGACCGGGATCAATTTTTTCACCATGATCGGGGTCGCTTTTTTCCTTCAGGGGATGGGCTATATCATGCAGTACCTCCATCCCGAGGCTTCTCTGGGGGAAGGTGCATTTCGGGATGCGTTTTGGTTCTGTGCAGCCGGTCTGCTAGGTACGGCAATCGTGTATGGTTTTACACGAGAGACGGTTGCCCGGCGGTAAGACGGCTACATAGCCCAGCCATATGTCTGTTGGTGAAAGGGAGGAAGGGGTTCTGGCGAAATGCACGATGGACAACCCGCATCGTTCCAGCGCCGCTTGGAGACAGTGACCGTCCCACAGATGAAAAATCCTGCCCGTATCGTCCGAAACGGTCCCCGCCCCTTCCTTCAAAGAAAGATACACGACTCCTTCATCCGGAGGGTCCGGGGCCAGTGCAGGGAGGATGCGGGACAGGATGTTCTCCAAGCGATCCGGCCGGATGTGCACCAGAGCTGCGGAAAGAAGGATGGCGCCAACCCGGAGGGTCTTGAATGGGAATGTTTCAAAATCTCCCTCGATCACTTCACACTTCGCGTGAATACGGGCCAGAGCGGCCAGTCCAGGGGATTTTTCGAATCCGATCACCTGAAACCCCCTGCGTTTCAGATACAAGAGATCTCTTCCACCGCCGCAGCCGACATCCAGAATGACTTCTCCGGGACGAAGTCGATCGATAAACGGGCGCAGGTAGTCAGGCTGCAGCGAAACCGTTTGTTGATGATATTCCAGAAAATGACGGGAGTAATAATCGGACATGAATTTTCCTTTTCGGCTCTCGTAGACGGATCAGGCTGTCCGCTTATTCTGCCCGCCGTCCCGGGGCGACCTATCCCGCTTTCTTTTGGAAAAGAACTCGGATGCGGCACTCACTGAGGGAACAGGTAGCCCGGCTGGCAGCTCACCCCCTCTTCCCTTGCGGGCTGGGTGAGCGGTAACAATTTTTCCCCCCTCTTCCCTTGCGGGCTGGGTGAGCGGTAACAATTTTTTTCCCTTCATCCTGGTGGGGCAGGGCCAGGGGCACCAATTTTTTCCCTCCACCCTGGTGGGGGAGGGCAGGGTGGGGGGGAGTCAAAGCGGGACAGGCCCCTCGGTTCGGCTCCCCTGGGGATTGCCCGCCTGTAAAATGGGCGTTTATACGCCCGGAAACAAGGGTGAGGAGCACACCTTTGAAAA
This sequence comes from uncultured Desulfobacterales bacterium, assembly GCA_964614125.1. Lineage (GTDB taxonomy): Bacteria > Desulfobacterota > Desulfobacteria > Desulfobacterales > Desulfatirhabdiaceae > UBA4064. Next base: position 8,980 of record CAZTKB010000047.1, read on the forward strand.
CCGTGACGTTGACAAGATACTGGGAACAAACACGGGATTGATATGAAGGCTGATTTTCGGTATCCTGTCAACTGGCGATGTTGTTACCGACCCCTTTTGGGCAACCCCGGGATACCCAGACCATGACACTGCCTCATGCTTCCATTCATGCGATATCTTACACCAGCAGCCCGCCTCTTGTCGAGAAATCGATGTGGCCGGGACGACGGATGGAATCCGGTGAGTTTTCGTGAAGCAACGACCACCTGTGGAAACCATTCTCGACTTGATCCAACAGAATCCCGGCAGGCTTACCGCAAGCGATATCCTGAATGCGGCGGCTTCCGCCGGGATACACCGGAATACGGCCCGTCAGTGCCTGAAAATTCTGGTTGAATCGGGAGAATTGGTATATCGTCCGGACCATGGACATATCTTTGTTGAGATATCTTACGGCAGACCGGTCCGGTTGTCCCCTCATGTCATTGTAACGCCGGAGGGGGTATCGGCAGAACCGGACCCAAATATCATTGTGGTGACATTGCGTCACGGATCATCCTTTGGAACCGGCCGGCATCCCAGTACCCGCCTGGCTGTCCGGGCATTGGATCATCTCTTTTTTGAACACGGATTCCCGGGTCAATTCCTCGAATCGGGTTTGCTGGATATCGGTACCGGTTCCGGAATACTGGCCATTGCGGCCCTGCGGATGGGGATTTCTCATGCCGTGGGACTGGATATCGATGCCTGCGCCCGTTTCGAAGCCGCAGAAAATGCCGCAATCAATCGGGTTCAAGACCGATTCCGGATTTGGGAAACCCCGATCGAAAACCTTTCGGAAAAATTTTCCCTGATTACAGCCAATTTGCGGGTTCCTTCCCTGTCCGGCATTGTTTCGGATATCGAAAGGTTGACTGTGCCCGGATCCTTTGTGGTCTTTTCCGGCTTGAAATCGGAGGAGGCAATGGATTTGTTTCAGGAATACGGATCTGCGGGTTTCGAATGCCTGTGGGAAAAGGAGGAAATCGGATGGGCGGCCGGATTGCTGATCAAGAAAGGATGACCGGTTACGAAAAACAGGCGGATGGAGATTTTGGAAAGGATAAAACCGATGTTGTATGAATTTGACGGTAAAGTTCCGGATATTGCGCCGGGCGCCTATGTCAGTGATCTGGCTACCGTGATCGGTGACGTGGTGGTGGCAACGGATTGTTATATCGGGCATGGAACCATTTTGCGCGGGGATTACGGGCGGATTGAAATTGGAGCCGGCACGGCGGTGGAGGAAGGGGTGATTATCCATGCACCTCCGGGGGAGACATGCCATATCGGGGAACGGGTTACTTTGGGCCATGGCGCCGTGATTCATTCCAGCCGGATTGGAGATCATGCCGTCATCGGGATGGGAGCCGTGCTGAGCATCCGTTCCGAGGTCGGGGAATGGTCGATCGTTGCCGAAGGAGGGATCGTCAAATTACGCCAGGTCATTCCGGACCGGATGGTGGCGGGAGGAAATCCGGCGGTGATCCTTCGGGAGCTTCAGGAAAAGGATGAGGTGTTGTGGCGGTACGGAAAACAGCTGTATGTGGATCTGGCGGCCAAATATCTGCGAGTTGGCCTGCATCCGGTTGTTCGCCCTTAAATCGATGAGGGTGCTTCTTTGTCACCATCCTCCGCCCAAAGCTTTATACAGGGTGGTCAGGGTAACCAGAGCCGATGTGCGATAACTCACATAGTCCAATTCGGCCGGGAACAGCTGTTGCTGGGCATTTAATACCGTAAGATAGGGCGCGTATCCTCCTTCGTATTGCAGCCTGGCCAACCGTTCGTATTCCCTTCCGGCCGTGACCAGCCGCTGTTGAGCCTGAACCAGTTCCAGGATTTTGGTGCGGGAAACCAATGCATCTTCCACATCCGCGAAGGCCTGCCGAATGACGGATTGATAGGTCAATAGAGATGCCTTTCTTTCGGCTTCGGCCTGGGCAACCTGTGCCTCGATATCACCGGCCGAAAAAATCGGGCCGGTAATGGACCCCTTGTAATTCCAGACACGGGCGGAACCGGTGAACAGACGGGACAGGTCTTCACTGGCAAGCCCCAGGCCGGCGGTGAGAGAAATGGAAGGAAAATAGAGGGCACGGGCGGCTCCGATACGGGCGTTGGCTGCGATGAGTTTTTGCTCTGCCTCCTGAATATCCGGGCGGCCGGCCAGGACGTCCGATGGGATGCCGGCTGGAACCGGAGGGATGGAAAGATCGTCCAGCGTTCTGCTTCGGGGGATCGGTCCGGGATTTCGGCCCAGCAAGATCGACAGGGCATGCTCTGTACGGGCGATTTCCGCTTCCAGTTGCGGAATGATGCCGGCCGCGGTTTCATACTGGGTTCGCGCCTGTTCCACGGTCATTCGGGAGACACGCCCATATTGGAGCTGAAGCTCGAACAACCGGACCGATTCTGCGTACACCGCAAGTGTTTGACGGGCGATGGCCCGTTGCATATCCAGCCCCAGCAGTTGGATGTATTGGGTCGCGACGGCGGACACCACCGATAATACCGCTCCCCGCTGTATTGCTTGGGCGGCCTCCACCTCAGCCCGGGCGGCTTCCGAAAGCCGTCGTATCTTTCCCCAGAGATCGAGTTCCCAGCTTACCGTAGACAGGACCTGGAGGGCGTTCTGGGGATTTTTCACCGACGGGGAAAGGGGCGTGGCGTTTTCTTCGCTCGCCCGCTGGCGCTGCCCGCTGCCGGAATATCCGATCTGCGGGTATAGAGAGGATCGGGTCTGAGTCAGGACAGCGGCGGCCCCCTCGACATTGACGGCCGCGACCAGGATATCCTGGTTGTGTTCGAGCGCTTCAGAGACCAGATCGAGTAACACCGGATCCTCGAATCCGGCCCACCACCGGGTGTCTGCCGGTGCTCTCTCTTCCGATGCGCCGGTATCCTGGAATCGGAATGTCTCTGGTATCTCCGTCCGGGGGCGTTCGTAGGAGGGACCGAGGATGCAGCCGGACAGGCAGATCGTGGCCAGTATCAACAGGTTCCAATGCATGTCAGGATCCTTCCGGAGGGAGGTGTCGGCTTGCCGGATCGGGCGGGGATTCTTCGGTGGTTGCTGTCCCGGGTCTGCTGTCCTCCCGTCGTTCCAATCTGTCAAACAGATAATAGAATAATGGAACGTACAGCATGGCCAGGGTCGCTTCTCCAATCATCCCGCCGATGATCCCGGTACCAATGGAATGGCGGGCATTGGCGCCGGCGCCCATCGCAATCGCCAGAGGCAGCACTCCGAAAATGAAAGCCAGAGAGGTCATGATAATGGGGCGCAGGCGCATCTCTCCGGCCAAAATGGTGGCTTCCATCAAAGAGTGCCCCTGTTTACGGAGGTCGACGGCGAAGGTGACCCGCAACAGGGCGTTTTTGGCCCCCAGTCCAACCAGGACCAACAGACCGATCTGAAAGTAGACATCGTTTTCCAGTCCGCGAATCCAGTTGAAGAGCAGCGCTCCGAAAATTCCGAACGGAACCGCGGTCATGACCGAACCCGGGAGGGTCCAGGATTCGTATTGGGCCGCCAGAATCAGAAACACGAAAACCAGTCCGAATGCCATGGCGATGGCGGAGGTCCCTCCGGATTTTTTCTCCTCGTATGCCAGTCCGGACCAGGCAAAAGAATATCCCTGGGGGAGCAGATTCCGGGCAACCTCTTCCATGGCTTGAATGGCCTGGCCGGAACTGAATCCCGACGCGGCGTTCCCATTGATCAGGGAACTCGGGAACCCGTTGAAATGGGGCAGCATGTCCGGACCGGTGGTCCATTCGGTTCGGACGACGGCCGATAACGGAACCATATATCCTTGATCGGAGCGGGTATAGAGCCGGGTCAGATCTTCCGGATTCTGACGGAAACGGGCATCGGATTGCAAGACCACCCACCAGACCCGGCTGGCATCGTTGTATTGGCTGACGGTGAGGGAGCCGAACTGGGCCTGTATGGAATTGTAAATATCGTTGATCGGGACACCGATCAGGCTGGCCTGGTCGCGGTCGACAACGGCTTTCAACTGTTGGGAGGATGCACGGAACGTGGTGCTCAATCCCGCCAGTTCAGGCCGCTTTCGCGCTTCGGCCAGGAAACGGCCGGTCAATTCTTCGAGCCGGGCCGGATCTCCGGATGCCGTATCCTGAATCCAGAACTCAAAACCGCCGGTGGTCCCGATACCCGGGATGGAGGGCGGGGAAATGGGAATGACCAGGCCTTCCTGGATTCCAGCGGCCTGCCGGTTCAGTTGCATCAGAACGGCACGGGCGTTCATGGCCTTGGCGGTTTCCGTGTTCCGGTACCGCTCTTCAAATGGTTTCAGGGTGATAAAATAGGTGGCGGCGTTGCTCTTCATGCCGTTATCCAGAAGGCTGAAGCCGATGACCTGGGTTCTGTTTTCCACAGCCGGGATGTTTTGCAGAATCGCGTCGATCCGTTCCGAAACCGAGGTGGTCCGTTCCATGCTGGCGGCGTCGGGTAGAAGAATCGCCGCCAAGATGTATCCCTGATCTTCGTTGGGAACGAAGCTGGTGGGAAGGACCTGAAACAGATGGTAGATCCCCCATGCCATCACTCCCAGCAGGGTAAAGGCGACGGCCATGCGCCGGATCATCATGACCACGGCGCGCCCGAAAGCCTGGGTGAACTGGTCGAACCACCGGTTGAACCAGGCGAAAGGACCCCGCTGGGGAGGCTGGGTATGTTTGAGCATCACCGCGCACATGGCAGGTGTCAATGTCAGGGCGACAAATCCGGATATGGCCACCGAAATGGCGATGGTAATGGCAAACTGCTTGTACAACTGCCCGGTGGTACCGGGCAGGAAGGCTGCGGAGACAAATACCGCGGACATCACCAGAACGGTTGCGATGACAGGGCTGGTGACTTCGGACATGGCGCGTATGGTGGCTTCCCGGGGGGGGAGATGAAACTGGGACATATTTCGTTCCACATTTTCCACTACGACAATGGCGTCGTCCACCACGATTCCGATGGCCAGAATCAGCCCGAAGAGTGTCAACAGGTTGATGGTGAACCCGAGCGCCAGCATTCCGGGAAAGGTTCCGATGAGCGCAACGAAAATCGCCACGGTACAGATGATGGTGGCCCGCACACTCTGAAGGAAAAGAAATACAACCAATACCACCAGAACCACCGCCTCGATCAGGGTGTGTTTGACCTCGTCGATCGAAATTCGCACGAAATCGGTGGTATCCAGAGAGATGACATATTCCAGGCCGTCGGGGAACTGGCGGTGGATCCGGTCCATCTCTTCCCGGACGGCCCGGGATACTGCCAGGCCGTTGGCCCCCGGTTGCTGGTAAACCGCCACAAAGGTTGCGGGGGAATTGTTCAGACGGCCGTCGATCACATACTGCAGCAGCCCGATTTCGGCCCGGGCGACGTCTTTTAACCGTACGATGGCACTATCTTCCTGGGATGCCCGGAGAATGATGTTTTCATATTGTTCCGGTTCGGTGAAGGGACGCTGGGTGACGACCGGAAACGTCATCTGTACCGGCCCGGATGTCGGTTGCTGTCCGATCCTACCTGCCCCGAACAGGGCGTTTTGGGACCCCACGGCATGCTGAATATCGCTGGTGGTGATACCCAAAGACGCCATTCGGTCCGGATTCATCCAGATCCGCATGGCCTGGTCCGCGGCGCCCAGAATGGATGCCTGGCCGGCTCCGGGCACCCGTTTGATGGCATCCAGGACGTAAATATTGGCGTAGTTGGCAATATACTCGGGGCTGTAACGGTTTTCCGGAGAGGTGATCGCGATGAGCATCAGCATGGAGGAGGATTTTTTCTGCACCGAGACACCCAGTTGGGAAACAACGGAAGGCAGCTGAGGCAAAGCGAGGTTGACCCGGTTCTGGACCTGTACCTGCGCAATGTCCGGGTCTGTATTCAAGTCAAAAAACACCGTCAGGGAAAGGATGCCGTTGGATGAACTGGTCGATGACATATACAGCATGTTGTCGACACCATTGATCTGTGCCTCGATCGGGGCCGCGACCGAATCGGCCAGGGTGCGGGAATCGGCTCCGGGATAGTTGGCCGACACGGTAATTTGAACCGGTGTGATGGCGGGATATTGTTCGACCGGCAGAACCGCTATGGCGACAGCGCCCGCAATGGCGATAATCAACGAAACCACGGTCGCGAAGATGGGCCGCTCAATAAAAAACCGGGAAAACATGCCGCTCTCCTTTATTGACTGTGGCGGGATGACGGGGCTTTAGCGGGGGGACTTCCGGACATGGGTTCCGAAGATGCGGTGTTTCGGGTCGGAACGACCTTCATGCCGGGGTGCAGCATCATCGTGCCGTCGGTCACCACCTGTTCTCCGCTTTCCAATCCCTCGAAAATGAACCAGTCGTTTTCATGCCATTCCCCGATGATGACTGGTCGCTGTTCCACGGTATCATCCGGATTCATTACCCACACGAAATGCCCCCTGGATCCTTGTTGTACCGCCCGCTGAGGCAGCAACACAGCCTCCGGGCGGACGGCGCCTTTCAGACGGGCCCGTACATACTGGTTGGGACGTAAAGCCCCCGCGGGGTTTTCCACGCTGGCTCGAATCAGAAAGGTTCCGGTACGGGAGTTGAAAGCCGGATCGGCGAAGGTGATGATTCCGGTGTGTGGGTAAATCGTACCGTCTACCAGAACGATTTCCACGGCATATTTTTTCCCGGCCGGTTCTCGAATCTGTCCTTTTCGGATTTGGCCGGCCATTGTTTGAATCTGGTTTTCGGATATGCTGAAATTGACCCACATCGGTGAGATCGCGGTGATGGTCGTCAGTTGGCTGTTCTGGGTGCTGATATAGGTGCCGTCCGACTGCAGGGCAGCTCCGGCGATTCCGGTGATAG
>CAZTKB010000048.1:0-15813 GCA_964614125.1 uncultured Desulfobacterales bacterium
AGTCTGGTGGTTCATCAGCAGGGAGGAATTTTTCAGGGGGTTCCCAGCCCCTTTCGGGCGGCCCGGTACCATTCCCTCATGGTGGAGCCGAACCACGCGGATCTGGCGGTGACTGCAATGGCTGCAGACGGTGTGATCATGGGAATTTCCCATGCCCGTTATCCGCTTCACGGCGTCCAGTTTCATCCGGAAAGTTTTTTGACCGAGGAAGGGGGGCGCATAATCCGGAATTTTCTGAAGCTGGGGCCTTTAAATCCGGTGGATGGATAAAGACAGCCCCCCGTCGACTGAAGAAACACTTTCGGTCAGTCGGGTTTCGTTGGATATCACCGCGGTTCCGGTGGCTTTTTCGTCCGGGTTGAAATAACGGTCCGCAATCCGGATGACGTCTTCTCGGTTTATTCCCAGCAGGCGTTGTTTAAACGATTTCCGCAGATCATCGCTCAGCCCTACCAACTCGCGGAGAAACGCTTTCTGGGCCGCTTGTCCCGGAGCGTCCGGCCGGTCGATATCTGCGCACACCTGGAGCACGGCTTCCTGGATGTCTTCTTCCGTGTAGTTTCCGGATCGAAGGAAAGCCATGGCCTTATGATACACGACCAGTGTGGATGCGATGTGGGGATCCCTGTAGGATCCGAAACTGAACAGGCCGTCTTCCGCTCCGTAGAGGGAAAACCCGCCGTATGCCCCGCCTTTCTCCCGGATTTCCCGGTGCAGATACAGGGACCGGAGCATTTTGGCTGCCAGTGCCAGAGCCGGAGCATCCTCATGGTCCATCCGGACCGTGGGAAAGGACAGGGCCACAAACGATACCGAGGTATCGGTTGTCCAACCTTCCCGGGGCGGATTCCCCTGCCAGGACAGGGAAGGCGGAAAGAATCCTGGAGTACCTGAACCGGGCAGGATTCGGAACAGGCCTTCCGGAAAATCCCTCATCTGATCCAGGGGGCCGGGTTCTCCGATCAGGGCAGTTCGAATATTGTCCCGGTGGAATATCCGGGCGGCGATTGCCGAAAGGCGTGCCGCCAGGTGCTGCAGGGAATCGTCGGACAGATGGTCGGTCAGGGACCGGATAAATTGGTATTGATGCACGCCGGCCCATATTTCCGACAGGGCGTTGGCCTGGGAAAACCGGCGGGACGCCAGGGAAATGGCCAAACGATGGCCGATTTCCACAATCATGGATTCCATCCCCGCCCGGTATTCGAGAAGAAGGTTCTTGAGCCGGCCCAGATCCTGGAATTGGATTTCGGCCAGCAATTCCGAAATCAAATCCGTCATGGGGTTTAGATTCCGGTTCAGGCACTTGGCCTGAAACAGCAATAAAGGCAGGCATGAGGCCGAAATATCGAAACCGGTTCTTACCTGCGGAGATATGCCCAACCCCCCGGTGTACCGGTCGATCCGTCGCGAAAGTTCGACGTAGTCATGCGAGGCAGTCCCGATTCGAGGGAAACAGTGACAGAAAAAGGGAACCAGCGGAAGCTGGTCTTCCGTCAGCATGCCCGACCCCATCGCCAAAGTCGTATACAGGATTCCCGAGGTGGGTCGCTCATAGCTGCGGGTAAACGGGCAGGGTCTCTGGTACGCCGGAACGATGACCGGAATATCGGGCGGAATGTCCTCCCGTTTCAGGGTGGGCAGACAGGAGGTGTCTTCGGTCCGGTCCTGCCGGTGTTCCAGTTCCATTTCGGCTTTCCGGATTTTTTCCATTTGTTCCGGTGTCAATCCGGTTCGGATCCGGAGCAGTTCAGCAAGTTCCCTGTCACTTTCCTGTTTGGCCAGTTCCGGATCCGGAACCAGCATGAGCCGCACCCGGTGGGGATTTTCCAGGAAAAACCGCCGGATCAGATTTTCCAGCCAAGATTCCTGAAGTGCCTGCCGTCGAAGAGTTTCGATATCCGGGTCAATATCCAGCAACCGAACCGGATCTCCGCCGTGAATCTAAGTGGCCGTCAACCCCAACAGCAGGCGAAGGCCATACGGATACGGGGTATTGGTCACTTCTTTCCGGTGGAATTCGATCTGATGAAGGGCCGATTCCACCAGATCGGGATCGATGCCGTTTTCCGCCAGATTGGTCAGCGTCTCCAGGATGATCCTCTCGATCGCTTTCGCATCCTCCTGTCTGACATCTTTGAGCCCGCAGGCGAACAGGGTGTCCCGGTTGTCGGCGTCAAATCCCGAACCGTCGGAAAGGGAGGATCCCAAGCCGGAGTCGATCAGGTTCTTGCGAAGGGGGGAGGCGGCGTTCCCGAGCAGGATTTCATTCAGCAAGGCGAGTGACAAAACCTCGTAGATGTCTTGAATATCCGACAGGAGCCATGCGATACAGACCTGGTATTTTTGGGAGATATCCTCCGCGTGGTTCAGAGCATAGGGATAGGATGCTGTTCGCGGGGCATCCCATCGAGGTTGGGAGGGGACTTCGGTGTTTGGCTGAATTCGGGTGAAATGGTCCAGAACCGTCCTTGAGATGAATTCCAGATGGTTTTTCAAAGGCAAATTCCCATAGGTGAAAAACCATGCATTGCTGGGATGATAATGATTTCGATGAAATTCCCGAAGGTCGTTCCATGTCAGTCGGGGGATGGCGGATGGTTCCCCTCCGGAGTTGAAGCGATAGGTGGTATCCGGATACAGCGCATTCAAGAGGGAGCGGGCCATGACCTGGGAGGGGGAAGACATCGCCCCCTTCATCTCGTTATATACCACGCCCTTATACAGCAGATCGCAGGAATTCGGGTTTTGGGGATCCTGTACCAGAGACAGGCGGTGTCCCTCCTGTTGGAAACTCGCTTCGTCCAGGAGGGGGAAAAAGGCGGCGTCCAGATACACGGACATGAGATGATAGTAATCTTTCTCGTTCTGAGTGGCAAACGGATACATGGTCCAGTCTGAGGCGGTGAAAGCATTCATGAAGGTGCTGAGACTGCGTTTGAGCATGGAAAAGAATGGGTCCCGTACCGGATATTTCCGGGATCCGCATAGCACCGTGTGTTCCAGAATGTGAGCTACCCCCGTGGAGTCTCTGGGGACGGTTTTGAATACCGCGCCGAAGACGTTTTCCGTATCCGCGTTGGCCAAATGAATATGTTTCGCACCGGTTTCCCGGTGTTCCAGTTGGGTCATCACGCACTGCAGGGTTTCCAGTGGCGTTACTCGTTGAACCCGGTAACCGAAAATTTCCTGGCCTTCGGAAAATTCCCTGGACATCGAACCGACCGGCGTGTTGGTCATGGGCAGCTCCGTGTGAGACTTGGTGAAAAAACCGGCTGGAAAAACCGACGGCAACAACTTTTCTAACCCGGTTTTTCCAACTTTCCGTGTGTTGGCACGATTATGGGGTTCTGGGTTTGCAGATGATTTCCCGGATGAACATCTCGGAGAACAGGTTGGATTGATGAGCGGGTTTCAGCACCAGTGCGGTATCGAGACCTCTGGCGGTTCCCCCGACGGAAACGATGTCACCGCCGCCCAGTTTCCCGGCATCGGCCGCCATAATGGATATCTCCACCGCCACCTTGGTACCTTGACCGAACAGGCGGAGGGTATCGGCAATCAGAAGAACCGGATATATTCCGGAGTACTTTTTATGAATGGATCTTTCGACACCGGATAGCGCATGCGTGGCGGAAACCACCGAGGCTCCCTTTTTTTCCAGGTCGATCCGAACGGATTCCGGCATGACGGATTGAAACGGTTGGTGGAATCCGTAATGGTAGGTGACCACGACGATCTGAAATCCCTGGAAAATTTCCAGGGAGCGGTAGGCGGATTTCCCGGAACTGGAGCTGACGACAACCTCCTGAATTCCCAGTTGGACCGCCCGTTGGTGTGCGAATGTCAGGGTATTTTCCGTATTGCTTTCACCGGATCGTTCAAAAAACATCCGTCATTCCTCCTGAATTTCTGTACCACGGCTTCCGGAAACCGACGCCGACGGGATGGATGCCGGGCCGCCAATGGGGGAAAGGCGCCCCGGCACATGATTCAACAGTCACGGTGTATGGCTTTCTGGAAGCTGTATCAGGATGTATCTTACCCAACCTGGGATTTCAGTTTTTTCCCGGGACGGAAACGGACCACATTGCTGGCCTTGATCGCAATTTTCTTCCCGGTCGCCGGATTGATTCCTTGCCTGGCTTTGCGATGGACCTTGACAAAGGTACCGAATCCGATCAAAGAAATTTTTCCGTCGTCTCCTTGGAGTGCGTTGACGACGCCTTCGGTCATGGCAGCCAGAGCCTTGGCAGCCTGAATCTTGGTGATTCCCGCGCTTTCCGCCATTTGAGCAATCAGTTCTTCTTTCTTCATTTTCTTTCCTTCCTTGTTGGGGGGTTGGATGGAACATCGCTGACGGCGATCCACGGATAGGAACGGACAGCCATACAAATGAAACTCATATAGCAATGGATTGACTTTTACATCAAGGAGAATTTATATTCCGATACCGGATTTTGCATATTTATCGGGTGTCGGATCCGAAATCGGGTCGGCCCGCATGGACCGGATGCCGTTTGGGACTGAAAACGGCGGCAACCAACGGCCATCGGAACTGCCTGCGTCCGGGAAAACGAAATGGATCCTATATGAAAATCAAGGAAAAGAAAACAACCATCATTCTGGCCGTAGCCCTGGTGACGATTACCCTGACGGTCGGAACCGCCTTTTTTTTCTTCCGGGAAAAGCCCGGCTATTCTTCCCTGGAACAGTTTCCGGACAGCTTCACCTTTTTCGATTTGGGAGCGAATTCCCGCTTCAGCCGTTCGATGAGGTCTGAATTGAAAAAGATCCTCGGGGCGGATTCCATCGCCTATCGGGGGACACTCGATCTGGTTGTTCACGACCGGCAGTTCATGACCACCCATTTCAACAGTCTGTACCAGTTGCATGAGGCGTTGAACAGCCCGGTGGGGGAGAGGGTGGAACACAATGTCGTCCGGTTGACCTATCGCTATCCTTGGCGCCGGGATTCTCCATTCAAGCATGTCGATTTGGTGTTTTCCAATTACAACGGTCTGCCGCTCATTTTTCATACGGTGATGACCGGAGACGGATCCCGGATTCTGGACTCCCTGATCCAGAAATACGGGGAACCTCTCGAGATTCCTGTCGGGGACAGATCCCGGAAAGTGATGTATTGGAAGAAAGATCGGGACATTCTGATTGTATCCGTGAAACCGGACCGGTTGGGTGGCCTGGAATACGAAGTGAAAATCTATTTTGTGAACAGCCTGCTTTCTCTGTTGGAAACGGAAAAGGAAGAAACCAGGATCCGGGAGGAAAAAATCCGGCGTGCCGCCGACAAGGCGTTCTGAAACGGACCGGAAGCAGTCTGGCATGATTGGTACCGGAAAAGGAGGCGGAGCCCGTTTTTTTGCTATCTTCGGTAGAAGTGCCGGATCAGCCCCGTGATTTCGGTGATCCGGAAGAGATACGCAGACAGGGCCATCGCGGCCATGAAACAAGTCGAGATGGTGATTGCCACCAGCAGGTTTCCCGTAATTCCGGTAAAGACCGCGGATGCTGCCATAGCGGAACGGATCCATTCCAGAAGGACACCCAGAGGTATCGCCAGGCCGATCATTTTCACGAGAAACATCAACACTCCCCGGGCCGCCGGGTGTTGGTTTCTCCGACACCATATATAATACAGAATTCCAACCTGCAAGACGGCGGACAAGCCAAGGGCGAGACCAACGCCCTCTACCCCCATCACCCGCATTCCCGCCATGAACAGGGGGATACTCAGTGCTGCGCTGCAGGTGGTAAAAATCGCCGGCGTCAGGGTATCCCGGAGCGCGTAAAAACCCCTTGCCACAACGGTCTGAATGGAAAAGGCAAAGGATCCGGTCAGCATGAACAACAGGATCCGAGAGGTCATTTCCGCTGCATCGGCATCAAATTTTCCCCGCTGAAACAACAGAAAAACGGTTTCATTCCGGATCACCATCAACAAAACGGAAAAGGGGATAATCAACAACAGGTGACGGACGGTGGAGTGGAGAAGCCGGTTCATTTCCTCCATCCGGTTTTCCGCGGCCAGACGCGCCAGATAGGGAAATGAGGCCATCCCAACTGCCTGGCCGAAAATACCAACCAGCATATAGACAATCCGCAGACTGTAGTTTAAGCTGGCAATGCTTCCCGGGGGCAGCCAGGATCCGAAAAATTTCAAAAAGATTTCCGTCGAAAACGACATGCCGACCCCCAGTACGAGGGGAAGGGTGGCCCGGATATACTGGCGGAGCGCGGAGTGACGAAAACGGATCCGAAAAAAATAGGCCATCCCGGCATGGCGGGCGCCTTGGATCTGGAGTAAAAAGTTTCCGGCGAAAGCTCCGGCGAGAACGCCCCAGGAAAACCCTTCCATTCCCCAGCGAGGTCCCAGAAGAACGCCTCCCAGAATGATACCGGCGTTGTATATCAGGGGGGCCAGTGCCGGAAGGAAAAACCTCTCCTTGGCGAACTGCACCGCAGTCAACATTCCGCCGGCAAAAAAGAAAAATTGTGCGGGAATCATGATCCGGGTCATGTGGACGGCTGCCGATCGAGTTTCCGGATCCCGGATTCCCGGGGCCAAAGCGGAAATCAGTTCCGGCGCCATCGCCCAGCAGACAAGACAGGCCAGTAATACCAGGAATCCGAAGCTGTTCAGGATAATGGAAAAAAATTCCCATCCTTCGCGTTCGTTTTCCCGAGTCAGGCAGGCGGAGAAGATGGGAATGAAGGTGATGGACAGAAAACCGCTGCCTGCCGCGTGATTCAATATCTCCGGTATGATGAAGGCGATCTGGTAGGCATCAACTTCGGGGCCTGCGCCTCCGATCCATGCGATGACCATCTCCCGCGCCAGTCCCAGGATTCGGCTCAAAAACACCGATATCATCAGGACCAGGGAAGCGGCGCCGATTTTTCGGGCCAGCGGCTGGTTCATACGGGTTCCCCCGGGGACGAAACCCTCGTGCACTTGCCGGGTTCCAGACGGCGTCTGAGAAAATCGGAAAAAGCCTGTTTTTCCGCGAAGGGCAGAACGATGTCGGCGCCGGCGATTCCGACCGGATGCGGCCATTCCACCAACCCTGCCAGACGGCAGGCGTCCTTTTCGGTCGTGACGAGCATATCGGCTTGGCAGGACCGGGCCGCGGCAATGATTCGCCCCGCATCCCGGAGTGAATAGGGATGATGATCCGGAAATTCCAGATATCCGGTGATCCGGCCCCCCATGTTCCGGAGTGCTTCCCGAAAACCGGCGTTTCCGGCAATACCGGAGAAGGCAAGGATACCGTTTATGTCCCGGGGGAAATCCGTCCGGGTTTCCGATCGACGGAAATGGAAAAACCGGGATTGTTGCCGTTTTCGGGATAATCCGGCCGGCCAGATATCCCGAAGGACGGTATGATGACGGGAACTGAACACCGGGATGCCTGCGGGAACGCCCGGGACCGGCTCCGGAAAAAAAGGATCCGCGGGGCATCGGGTCAAGAGGATCGCATCCGCGGCTTGAAGTGCGGAAAGCGGCTCCCGGAGAGGCCCTTCCGGAAACAGGCGGCTGTTACCAAAAGGGCGGCGGCAATCCAACAGAACCAGGTCGATGTCCCGAGCCAGGTCAAGGTGCTGAAACCCGTCATCCAGGATAACCAGGTCGCATCCCAGGGATTCCACCGCCCGGATGCCGGATTGAAACCGGTTTTTTCCTGCCAGAACCGGGATCCCCGGCAGAAGAAGGGCCATCATCAGTGGCTCGTCCCCGGATATTGCGGCATCGACTAGGATTTGCCGGCCGTTGCTGACTACGGCACCGGTGTTTTCTGCAAAACCGCGATATCCGCGACTGAGGATCGCGGGGTGAAACCCCATGTTCTGAAGAACCCGGGCAATATAAACGGTCATCGGCGATTTGCCGGTTCCACCCAAGGTGATGTTGCCCACCGATATCACGGGGCATGGCAGGCACCTGCCTTTTCGCTGTTGCCGTCTGAGTTCCGCAGCCTTTCCGTATCCGGCGGAGATAACACGGAGAACTCCTTGAATCCATACCGGAATGGGGGAGGGTTCATCCCGGTGCAGTTTTTCCAGAGCTGTCGAGAAGGAGTGCAGGATTCGGTTCATTGGTGCTTACAAAAATTTCCGGATATGGTCGATCGTTCGGAGGATGGCGCCACGATGGGCCGCCATGGCCTGTCTGGCTCGAATTCCCGTTTCCCCGGCCAAATCCGGGTGCTCCAGCAGATGGGTAACGGCATCGGCCAGCTCCGAAGGATCTTTCAAACGGACGGCCCCCCCATTTTCAACCAGGATTTCCGCGATTTCCTGAAAATCCCGCATATAAGGGCCGAAAAGAATCGGTTTGGCGAATACGGCGGGTTCCAGTGGATTGTGTCCGCCGTAATCCAGCAGGCTTCCGCCAATCACCGCGATGTCGGCCGATGCATAGAGGCTGCGCAGGAGTCCGATCCGATCCACGATCACCAGATCCGGCCTGTCGGGATAAGGTGCCGTCAGTCGGGAAAAAAGGCAAACGGACCAACCGGATTTCCGGGCCAGATCCCGGATTTCCCAGGAGCGGGCCGGATCCCGGGGAACCAGAACCATCCGGAGATTTGGTACGGAATTCCGGATTGTTGGGAAAGCGGACAACAGAATCTCTTCTTCTCCCGGATGGGTGCTGCCGGCGATCAGAATGGGATCCTCCGGATGGAAAGCCGGAATCTGTTTCCGGAAAATTGCCATGGTTGAATCGGTTGGAACCGGCTGGTCGAATTTAAAATGGCCGGTCACGGCCAGGCGGTCCTCTTCGACCCCCAGATCGCGGAAGCGGTGAAGATCCTCCCGGCTCTGGACGAGGATGCCGGAAAAGATGCCAAACAGGGAGGCGGACAGAGATCGGAACCGGGAATAAACTGCGAAAGACCGCGGGGACATTCGAACGTTCACCCAGAACACGGGGATGTCCCGGCCATTCATTTCTTTCAGAAAGCCGGGCCATATATCCGTCTCGACCAGGATGACCAGACAGGGATCGATATGGGAAGCCATCCGTCGTACCGCCCAGCCAAGATCATAGGGAAAAGGGAAAACCGCATCCATCGTCGGGCCAAGGCGTTCCCGGGCCAGCTGGAAACCGGTCTGTGTGGAGGCGGAAAAAACCATCGGTCTGTCAGGGAAGGCTTGTTTCATCTGGATGGCCAATGGGTTTGCCGACCATACCTCTCCGACCGAGAGCGCATGAATCCAGATCGGCTTCCGTTTGCCCGGAGCGTATTGCCGAAAATTGTCCAGGTTTGGAAGGATCAGGCCCAGGCGGTGCGGAAACATTTTCCGGTGTTTTCTGGACAGGGCGATCCAACCCAGAATCCAGGGCATGCCCAGAATCCCCAGGGTTGTGAACGCCATTTGGTACCAGATAATCCATCGGAGAAAATACGGGGGCATGGGGTTCATTCCGCGTTGATCAGGATAATCAAACCGGCGCAACCAAACACCAGGTTGCCCAGCCATACCGACACGATTGCCGGAACCATCGCACCGTACCCCAGAGACATACAAAAGCTGTTGAATACCCAGTACACAAACGCGGTCCCCACCCCGGTAGCGATGGCCATGGGCATGCCTTCCTTTTTTCGGCCGGTAAGAGATATCCCCAGTGCCGTGATGGACATGATGATGCACACAAATGGAAAAGCAATTTTGGCTTGCAGGTCCACCCGGTATACGGTAGCGGAGTAGCCTTCGCTTTCCACCTTACGCACATGTTGCAACAGTTCCCGGAATCCCATTTCCGATGATTTGCGAACCACGGTTTGGAAATCTTCGGAATGAAGGCCGACCGGCACGCTCATCTCGTCGTGCCGGTCGACCAGGTATACATCGTTTTCCGGGCTGAGAGTCTGTTCCAGGATGTTCACCAAACGCAGTCGCCCGTTGTCGAACCGGCCTTTTTCCGCGTCGATTCTCCGAACCAGGCTGAATTCCTCGTCAAAATAATTGAGGGTGATGGAATGCAGTTCTCCTTCCGACGGGTCATAGTGCTTGATATGTATGATGGCGTTCTTTTCGCGGATCCAGATGTTCTGCTCACGGGTGCTGACTGCATGTTCCTTCCGGACTTCCTGGATCCAGATCGCATTGGCGTGCGACATCGTTGTCGGCACTACGATTTCCTGAAGAAAAAACAGAAGGATAGTGCCCGTCAAACCAATGGAAACGGTCGGTTTGAGCAGGGAATAGACACTGATTCCACTGCTTTTCAGGGCGATGATCTCGTTGTTGCGGGACATGACACCGAAACAGATCAAGACGGACAACAACACTCCGACCGGGATGATCTGGGAAAAGATAAACGGGATTTTGTACAAGAAATACTGAACGGCTCGGGAAAACGGAACTTCCGCTTCCATGAAGTTGTCGATTTTTTCGAAAAAATCGACTGCCAGATAGACCCCCACTACCAGCGCCAGAACCAAGCTGAAATATCGGAGTATTTCCCGTGTCAGATAGCGATCCAGTATGGTCATCATGGGGAAATCAGTGCCCGCATGTTTCGCGTGTTTTTATCAGCCGTCGAAATTTTCCGACGATTTCCACCACAGAATTCTCCTTGACCGTGTGGTTCAGTATCCAGATTCCGATGCCCGCCATCACCAGATTGGGAATCCACATTCCGATTATGGGGGGATAGGTTCCGGCTTCTCCGAAGACCCAGCCGGCGGAAAGCAATATATAGTAGAACAGAAAAAAAACCAGCCCCAGTCCGATGCCAAAGGAACGACGGGAAGATTTGGACTGGATCCCCAAGGGAACCGCGAGAATACCCAGAGCCAGACAGGCGAACGGCAGGGAGAATTTTTTGTGATATTCCATCCACGTCAGGTAATACTGCCGGTCTCGGGGGCGATCTTCGGCCAGGTATTCCCGCAGTTCCGCCAAGGACATCTCTTCTTCGTCCTTGGGGCCATGCTGGATGGCCCGGGCCCGCTGTCCGGCATCCAGGTTGATGTCGTAGGTGGCGAACCGGACCGTGTTGACAGACCGGTTTTTGATATCCACCTGATTGATCGTGCCGTTGTAGAGCCGCAGCAGGACCGACCTTCGTTCCGCGTTCAGGATCAGGCTTCCTTTGGGCGCGACGACCGTGCTGATAATATTGGCGTTTCGCTGGTCCTCAATGAACACGTCGGTCATGGTGCGGGTTTTTGTGTCCATATGGGTCACATACAGCATGACACCTTTGAAGGAGTCATTGAAGGTTCTTTCCTTGATGGCGAAATCGAGATGCCGCTCGGCCGTGTCAATGGCCAATTGTTTGAAAGCGGTTCTCCCCCAGGGGAGCCCGTAAATGCCCATGAAGCCGGTCAACAGGCAGCCGATCAGGCAAAACGCCATAACCGGAGGAAGAAGCTGGTGGATGCTGATCCCTCCTGCCTTAAGGGCCGTGATTTCGTTGTCACCGGAAAGGCGCAGAAATGTCAACAGGATGGACAGCATGACGGACATCGGGATGATGAATTGTAAAAAAAACGGAAGATTGTACAACATCATCAACAGGATGCGGGAGACGCCCATTCCGTAATTCACCACCATGTTGGTGATCTCCAGGATCTGGGTCATCAAAAAAACGAAGGAAAAAAAGACCAGGTTGATCCAAAAGGGCGGCAGCAGTTCCAGAAACAGATACCGGAAGAGGATGGTATTCCATTTCATGACCGTGTCATCCGATTTCCAGGACTTTGCCTGTATTGATCCCATATCGTTTCATCCGGTTATAGACGGTCACACGGGAGACTCCCAACAGTTCCGCGGCCCGGGACTGATTGTTGTTGGTCTTTTTCAGTGCTTCGATCAGCTCCTGCTTTTCGATTTCCCGCATGTTGTAGGACTGCCGCCTGGGTTCCGGGGGGGGTTGGCGGGACTGGTTCAGGGAGTGCGGCAAATGCGCGGGAAGGATCAGGGAGTCATGGCAGGCCACGAATGCATACTCAAAGGCGCTTTTCAACTCCCGAACGTTTCCGGGCCAGTCGTAATTCATCAGGATATCCATCGCCTGCCGGCTGATGCCCTTGATGGGTTTGTCGCTTTTCAATCGGATCTTCCGAAAGAACGCCTCGGCCAGAAGCGGTATATCCTCCCGCCTTTCCCGCAGGGGTGGCAGGTGGATCGGAATTACATTGATGCGAAAGAAAAAATCCTTGCGGAATTTTCCGGTTTCGACCAGCTTGGGAAGATCCCAGTTGGTAGCGGAAATAATCCGTACGTCCACGGGAATGGGGGTGCTGGTTCCCACCCGTTCGATGGTTTTTTCCTCGAGCACCCGGAGCAGCTTGATCTGGGTTGTGGTCGGCAGATCTCCGATTTCATCCATGAACAGATCCCCTCCGGAAGCTTTTTCGAACCGGCCGATCCGGTCCTTGACCGCACCAGTATAGGCCCCCCGGACATGTCCGAACAACTCGCTTTCCAGCAGGGAATCGGTCAGGCTGGCGCAATTGACTTTGACAAAGGGACCGTTTCGCCGTTCCCCGATTTCATGGATGGCCTGAGCTACCAGTTCCTTTCCCGAACCGCTTTCCCCGTAAATGATGACCGGCGCATCGGAAGCCGCCGCGTTGGTTACCAGGTCAAACACCTGAAGCATGGGCTGGCTGGCGCCGATGATCCCGTGAAATCCGTCCCGGGACCGCAATTCTTCCCGAAACGCCTCGATCTGGATGTCTTTTTCGATGAGATCCGAAATATCGGTCAACGTTCCGACGGCGCCGATCACGTTTCCGGAACTGTCCCGGAGGATGGATGCGTTCTGGACGACATGTACGATCCGTCCATCCCGGGCGCGCACCGTGGATTTCCGGGTATTTAATTCCCCGTATCGAAACAGATCGCACCAATGATCGTCGGTGGCTCGCGGGGTGGTCGTGCAATCGGTGCATTCCAGAATTCCACAGGTTCTCCCCAGCAGCTCATCCTGGCAATACCCGGTCATCCGTTCAAACGCCCGATTGACCGAGACGATGGCTCCCCGTGTATTCACAATCATGATCCCGTCCCGGATGGTGTTTACGACGGTTTTCCAGTAACGGTCCAGTTCCTGTTCTGACATGCGTGATAAAGGTTCCTGTAAAGGTTAACAGTTGTAAAATTGCATAATTTTAACAGGTTGACAAAACGAGGGCAAGAGGTTTATCCCCCGCCCGATGATTTGAGCCCCAAGCATCTGAATATATTGCTCCTGCTCAGATGGTCCGGATCCATTGGTTCAAGATGGCCCGCTCTTTGCATATGTTCCAGCGCATGAAAGGACACAGGAGGGGCGTTGGGGTGAAGGGACATGTTGATTATACGCTGGACGTTCGAGGGATGATCTCTCCCTTCTCTTTGTTGAAGGCGTCCTTGATGTTCCAGCGGATGGAAACCAGCCAGGTCCTGGAGATTTTGGGCGGTGACCGCGACATGAGCCGGGATCTGGTCCGGATACTTCCGGAGGCCTCCTGTGAGGTGGTCTTTCTGGATCCTCTGGACCAGGAACCGGAAAACTCGGTGATTCGGCTGAAAAAGAAAATATAGCGGAGGGATGCCGGCCTTTCGTGGGTTTGGATGGCGGCGTCCGGAATGAGTAGAACAGGAGATAACGAGTCGGCAAAAGGAAATCACATGACGGTAGAACCTATTATCATTTCAGGAAAGAAAACAAGCGGTCTGATCGATCAGGTCAAAAGCCTTCTTCCGGAAGGCGGGAACCTGGATTTGTGTCTGACCTGCGGCGCTTGTGCGTCCGGATGCCCGGCTACCGGGCTCGAGGGGATGGATCCCCGAAAATTTCTGCGCCTGGCGGCTTTGGGATTGGACGAGGAGATGACGTCCACCCCATGGGTATGGATGTGTTCCATGTGTCAGCGATGCATCTATGTATGTCCCATGAAGATCAACATCCCCCAGCTGGTGTACTATGTCAGGCAGCAGTGGCCCCGTGAAAGTCGTCCCAAGGGGATTCTCGGGTCCTGCGATATGGCGCTTCGGAGTGACACCTGCAGTGCCATGGGGGCTACGGAAGAAGATTTCGAGTTTGTTGTCGGTGACGTGCTGGAGGAATACCGGGAGTCGCAGCCGGAATTCGCCGGCATGGAAGCTCCGGTCAACCGGGAAGGCGCTTTCTATTTTCTGAATCAGAATTCCCGCGAACCGGTCACCGAACCGGACGAGATGGTCCCGCTGTGGAAAATTCTCCACCTGGTCGGAGCGGATTGGACCTACGGCACCAAGGGATGGGCCGCGGAAAATTACTGCATGTTTCTGGCTGACGATCCGGCGTGGGAACACATCGTTCGAACCAAGGCCAAGGCTGTGGAAGATCTGAACTGCCGGGTCTGGCTGAATACCGAGTGAGGGCACGAAATGTTCGCGGTCCGGTACGGACTGCAGAAATTCGGGATTACTCCGAAATTCGAGATCAAAAGCATCATTCAGTATTACGCCCAATGGATCCGGGAAGGAAAGCTCCGGGTCAGCTCTGATTGGAACCGGGAGCGCCGCATCCGATTCACGGTTCAGGATCCCTGCCAACTCGTTCGGAAAAGTTTTGGAGATCCGGTGGCCGAAGACCTTCGGTATGTGGTGAAGGCAGTGGTCGGGGAGGAAAACTTCATCGACATGCAGCCGAACCGCTCCAACAATTACTGTTGCGGTGGTGGAGGCGGTTACCTGCAGTCCGGTTTCGTCGACGCCCGCCACGAATATGGCCGGCTCAAATTTGACCAGATCCGGGAGACCGGTGCCCAGTATTGTATCGCGCCCTGCCATAACTGCCATGCGCAGATCCATGATCTGAACGATCATTTTGATGGCGGATACCAAACCGTTCATCTGTGGACAATGATCTGTCTGTCCTTGGGAATCCTGGGCCCCAAGGAGCGGGAATACCTGGGAGACGATCTGAAGGACGTGGATGTGTTTCATCCGGAATCCGAAGAGTAACCTATCGGAAAAAGCCGCCCGGAGGTCCGGGTTCGGATCTTCGGGCTTCTATCCTATCTTCAATGTGTACCGGGAAGGAGATTCATGAGTATACAACAACGACTGCAAGACAAAGAATTTGTCATTCTGGCGGAAATGAACACCCCCAAGGGGGTGGATATTTCCCGATTCGTTACGGATGCCAGACGTATCAAGGGACGGGTGCACGGCGTTGTGGTGCCGGACATGGATAATGGTGTCATGCGGATGAGCGCCCTCGCCGGAGGCGCCCTGATCCAGCAGCAGGGAATGGAGGCCGCTGTTCATATTTATGGAAGGGATCGGAATCGGATGGCTCTCCAGGGGGATATCTTGGCCGCCCATGTGTTGGGAATCCAGAATCTGATCGTGGTGCAGGGGGAGGACATGGCCAACAGTGACCACCGGGACGCGATTCCGGTGGAAGATCTGGATGAACCGGGCCTTTTGTCTGCGGTGGCTGGCCTTCAGGGCGGCAAGGATCTGGCCGGTTTCGATCTGGACGGAGCCCCCCGGTTTTTTGTGGGGTGCCATATGTCCCCTTTTTCCGATGAAGCGGGAATGGAGGCGGAACTGGCCCTGGTCCGGGAAAAAATCGCATTGGGCGCCGGTTTTGTCATCACGCCTCCCGTGTTTGACATCCCATGGTTCGAAACGTTTATGAAAAAGGCAACCGGGTTGGGAGTCCCAGTTATTGCGACGGTTTTTCTGATCAAATCGGTAGCTGTGGCCCGCTATATTTCCACCAATGAGCCCGGTGCGCGCCTTTCCGAAGATATCATCCGGCGGATCCGGAAATCCTCCGACCGGGAACAGGAAGGGGTT
>CAZTKB010000049.1:0-15691 GCA_964614125.1 uncultured Desulfobacterales bacterium
GATATTCCGGTTGCGTTGCAGGCCCCACTTCAGGCAACACTGGGCCGGATAAAAAGTTTGTGCCATCGGTCCCAAAAAGCACCGTTGGATCAGACAAAGACACTGGGTGAGCTTACCGGGTGGGCGGAAGAACGTAACAAAAAGTTATCGGAAATTCACAAAAGCAACCACGACGTCATGCACCTGTTACAACAAGAAATGAAAAGAGAATTGGGTCTGAAGAAGAAAAATGTTTTCGATCTGGAAAAACTCGGCGTTGCATCGATTTCTGAAATCCGCACCGGATATCGATCGTGCCATGAAATTTTTGAGAAACTGGAAAGGGAGAATGATTTCTTCCGCTTTTTAAAAACCTCCAATACCTTTTACAACCAACTTCAAGCCCTGACAGACCAGTTCCGAAAGGAAATGCAATCCAAACTGAATGCGGATGACATGGAGGTGTTGGACCAGTTACACCAGGCCCGCAGCCTGGACCTGGTGGCTTTGCTTCGGGAAAAACATCAAAGTATCCAGCATCTGCTGGAGTTTGGCCTGATTCAGGTGGAAATCAGACCCTATGAACGTTAGGAAATCCATGGACCCATATGTCGCAATCAAAGAACAGATAGTCGGTGGTCTGGATGAAATCCGGAACCAGGGACTTTTCCTTCATCACGAAATCATTCCGGGCCTGTGTTTCCACCTGGATCGGTACCAGGACCGGCCCGTATACCGGATCGAGACGTTGGCTGCCATCAATGTACTGGTAGCCAATGGGACCATGCTGTTTTACGGCGGGCATGGCGGAGGGAAAACCACCTTGGCCAAACTGTTGGGGCAGCTGTTTTTTGCCAAATCGGACCAGGAAATTGAATCCTGTATTCTGAGGGGCCATTCGCAGTTGACCGAAGAGAAAATTCTGGGGACTCTGGATATCGACCAATTGATGCATCCGGAACGCCGGCAATCTGAACAGATCGCTGTTATCTGGAGCCGGTTTGTTCAGTCGGATTGGAAAATCATCGATGAAATCAACCGGATGTCTCCCTATGCCCAGAATATCATCTTGTCCTTGCTTGCGGAAGGTATCGCGAAATACTATGACCAGGCTTATTCCTGCCCGGACTTTACGCTTTTTGCCACCATGAATCCCCGGGATGAAGGGGCGTTTGACCTGCCGCTGCCGTTTCTGGACCGTTTTGCACTGGCTGTACCGGTTACCATGCCGGACTATGAAAACCAACAGGCCATCGGTCTGCGGGATAAACGGATTCAGCCGGCCAGCCTGGCTGTACGACAGATCCTGGAAAAGGATATCCGGTCCATACGAAGGGAGATCGACCAGATGGAACTGGATGACGATGCCGGCACCCTGATCGATATGATCATGGAAGACTCCCGCCTGTGTGACCGGATCAAAAAGGAAATCAACCAGGATCTGCATGTCAACAACGGGCTGTGCCGGGGATGCCGGTTTCATATTGTCGGCCAGACTTGCAACAAGATCCAGACCCCGTTCAGCGTTCGGGTCCGCCAGGATCTGATCCGATATGGAAAGGCGCTGGCATGGTACCTGAACGAATCCCATGTCGGCGCTTCTCATATCCAGGCCATCGCACCCTACATGATCTGGCACCGGACCCGCTTCAGCAAAGATTTTTTGGCTGACCGAGGCATATACAAACCGGCTCCCGAAATTCAACTTCCGGAAGTCCTTCAGCAACCTCTGAAAGCAGGACGTCTGATTGTCCATGAAATATCGGCCCGGATGAAAAAGAGAAAACCTTTCATAACCATCTACCGGCAGATGCTGAAAAAGGATACGGCAAAACGGAAGGAAAGCCTGCAGAAACTGGCCGATTTCCAAGATGACGACCTGTTTGTGAGGTACCTGCACCAAAAAGCGCAGAATCTTCCGGATACGATTCCGGATCCGCAAACTGAACTGGAACAGGCACAAGACATCGAAGCCGTGGATAGGCTTATTCAGAAATTTCAGACAGCCTACACCATGCCCGACCAGGTTAAATGGATCACCAGGGCCAGGGAAAAACGCCGGAGCTTGTTCATGCTGACCGCCAAAACAGAAACCCTGGATATCACGGTGGATGAATTTCAGCAAATACTGCTGTCAGATAGCATGGATCGACTGCGGAATCAGGTCCGGCTTCAACTGGGGGATGACCTGGCTGAAATGAAGGCGGCCCGGATCTACCGATTCGACTCACCCGACCAAAAGGACCGGATCGACCTGACCCTGTATTGGGTCCGGACCGGTAATTATCTGGAATGCAGCATCAGCGGGAGCCTGACCAGTGACTTTTACAACCGAATCAAAACCGTTCTCCAGCGGAACCGATAGTTCCCGTATCGACTGGCTCGCCCTGGCCCGAGACGTATGCCGGGATGTCTTCGAAACCAGCTACGGCGGCCTTCTGGGACTTCCCATGCCCCAGATATCCCATTTGGATCCGACCCATCCGGCCTATGCATCCGGATCCTATCACATCACTATTGGAAACGGCTGGCAGATTCATCTCGATTTGGGAAGGCTCCCGGATAACCGGGCGGACTTTGAACGGGAAATCCGAGTGCTGCTGCATCATGAAATCGAACATTACCGCACCTGTCCGTTCAGCCTGAAGAACCATCTCCGGATGATGAATACGGCGTTGAAAATCTGCAAGAATCCCGACCTGGCAGCCTCCATTGTCAACCAGGTTGCCGACATCATCATCGATACCAAAAATTTCAACCGGAATCCGGTGGATACGGCATGGTCCGAACGATTGTGGATCCGGAAATCATCCCCGGAGCCGCTGGAAGACCATCCGGATTCCAGCCGACTGCTGTTTCTGACCAAACAGGGGCTGTGGAAAACCGACCTGCTTCCGCCCTCGGACCGGGATGAAGCATTGCAACCTGTCATCGAGACACTGGTCAACGTGTTTGAAAACGGCGGCATTACCAATCCGAAAACGGTGCTGATAAAAGTTGGCTTTTACAGCATGGCGCTGATGCGCATGATGCATCAGGAGGGTTACCAGCCGGATTGCCTTTCCCCTCCGGGCTCCGCTCCCGGTAGCCACTCGTTGGTGGTTGCGGCCAGTGATGAGCAAACCATCGCGGATGCCATCGCGGATTTTGCCTCGGAGACCAGCCTGGGTAATTTTATCCAGGTACTGGAACAATCCGGGCTGGGAAATTCCAGGCTGGATATGGCGCAGATCTGGTATGAACAGAACTGTTCCCATACCTTCGAGCTGCCATTTCGGGTCCCTGCGGCCACCGAAGCCCACATGGCCTATCCGGTTCCCTGGCGCATCAGTGATCCGCCGGACACGCTGGACCTGATGCTGTCCCTCCAGACATCACCGGTAATCATCCCCAATATGACCACCCGGAAATGGGTGAAAAACCACGCGGAAATGGACTCGGTCAACCCGGAAAAGCCGGATATGCTGCTGGTGATCGACAGTTCCGTCAGCATGGTATGGCAACCGGAAAAGCCGGACAGCCCGTACCACGTAGCCCTTCTGGCCGCCTTTTCCTTGCTGGAGTATTACCAGAAACATCGGGGACGAGTGGCCGGGATCAATTTTTCCAGCCAGTCCATCCATATACCCTGGACAACGGATTATGACGCGATGAAAATGCTATTTCTGCAGCATTTGGGCGGGAACACCCATTTTCCGGTTCAACTGGCCCGTTCATTAATGGAAGGCGAGAAAAAACGGATTCTGGTGATTCTGACCGACGATGAACTGAGCAACTGGGATTTCTGTCAGCAATTTTTTCTGGAGCTGTTGGACAACCGGCACAACGTGCTTCTGTTTCTGATCCGGAAATCCGGTATTGACATCACCCGCTATGAAGCGTTTCTATCCGCCGGCGGCCGTATGTCGTTCATGCAGAACGCGGACGATATTTATCATGCCACCCTGGAAGAATTGTAAAACCAGCAAAGCGACCCTCGAATGACACTTTCCCTATTCATTTCACGGCTGTCTTCTTGCGCGACAAAGCCTTTTTGTCGGAAGCATCACTCCATTGCTTCCCTATGCATAGCCGGAAAACGTGTCGCACCAATCCGCTTCACTCCTGTCTGGATCGATATAGGGAGTCGCCGCAGCCCAGCGGGCACCCCGAAGAAGCGCATTGAAATCCTCGGGCGGCATGGAATCCGTATGGGAAGTGGAAGAAAGAGCCGATGGGCATCGATTCGGCAGAGCCGTACGGGATGCAACGGTTCGATTTCTACGAAGACCGATTGAAACGCCTGACCAGGGAATCAGTGGAAAAAGACAAAATATCGCTCAGCCGCGGCGCGAAAATGCTTCGGATCGGCATTGAGGAGATGCAGGACCTGCTCCAGAATTGGGAGGTCATTCTATGACACGCCGCTCGGCTTCCCACAAATGGATGGATACGACTGCCGGCGTTTGTGATGATTTTTGCATGGATGGCGATATGGGAAATCAGGAAACCCAGGCGACCCTTCTCGGTTTCCCGAACCTAACCATGGTTCTACAACCTGGGCGTTATATTCATCAGACCGGTGCTCCCACATGAAAAAGGGGATTTTCAAGAGAATGGAGAAATGGGTGGAAAATGTCGGAAATGCTGTAGCTTTTTAAAATTACGACCATTAGAAAGACGAAGCCCCGCATCGCTGATGCGGGGCTTTATTCGTTAAGCAACCGGTTCGAAAAGGGTTGCATTCGTTGTTGGCTCCCCATGTGCAACCCTCTTCATAACCGTTCTCCGTTCGGGCACTGATCAAAAACCACTATATATTCAATTGGTTCAATTTTATGACCCACCATCAACCGGCCGGAAACAATGTCGAATCACATTTCCGAATATCCACGTGCAAGAATACAACACCACCGTGTTTGTCATTGCTTGCCACATCTCGGTGTCACAGTATGTCATAGGCCCCTTGGGTTCTGAACCGCCGATAATTCCTCGGTGGTTCCCTTTTGAGAGTGCAGATAGAACCCTGCCATCCGCATTAAAACAGGATTTTCTCCAAGGCAGCTGTTGCAAAAGATGCAACAGCTTCGAATCGCTTCAATTATTCAATACGTCTCCCAAAGCGCCGGGATAGGGACGGCATAAAGTCTGTCGCCGAAACCAACCGAACCCTCGCCGTCATACATCACAACACCGGCGACAAACCGATCGCCCATCGTTTCCTTGAGCTTTGCCAATCCACGAAAATCTTTTTTTGTAACCGTCGAAGCGGCCTTGATTTCGATCCCCGCCACTTTGCCGGCCTGTTCCAGCACAATATCCACTTCAAATCCGTCCTTGTCCCGGAAATGATAAAATTGAATAGTCCTGTCGTTCCAACCGGCTTGACGTTTGAGTTCCTGAAAGACAAAGGTCTCCAGAATCTGCCCCAGCAGTGTACGATCCTGATAAAGAACTTCGGCATTCACACCGAGCAATGATGCGGCAAGACCGGAGTCGGCAAGATGCAGCTTGGGCGTTTTGATCAGCCGACTCAGCCGGTTGGTGTGCCATGGCGGCAGGTGTTCCAGCAGAAAGATTTTCTCAAGCAGCACCACATAGTCACGAATAGTCGGCCGACTCAATTGGAACGCCGAGGCTATTTCAGCCACATTGACCAACCGCGCGGTTTGGCCCGCGGCAAGTTGGAGGAGCCGCGGTATTGCATCCAGTGCGCTGATACGAGCAAGGTCTCGCACATCCCGCTGCACCAGCGTTTCGATATAGTCCCGATACCAGGATGCACGTCGTTTTGCCTTGGTTCGCAGGAGCGCCGCCGGATAACCGCCTGCGGCAATCCGTTCGGCCAGTGCGGGGCCGAGGCGCTGAAAGTTGCGGTTTTGAAACCGGGTGGCAAACAGCTTATCAAGGAACCGGGAGGCCTTGCCTGCAATTTCATCTTGCGACAGGGGATGCAGGCGCATGATCTCCATACGACCCGCCAGCGAATCGGCCAATTTGGGAACCAGCAACACATTTGCCGAACCGGTCAAAATAAATCTTCCGGGCTGCCGATCGGAATCCACGACCGATTTCAATGCGAGAAACAGGCCCGGAACCCGCTGCACCTCATCCAGAATTGTTTTATGCGGCAGATCGGCTGCAAACCGGACCGGATCAGCAGTAGCAGCGGCGAGTTGAACATCGTCATCAAAGGTAATGTATTCGTACCCTGCCGCATCGCCGACCATCCGGGCCAAGGTGGTTTTGCCGCACTGGCGCGGCCCATGGATCAACGTCACAGGGGTATCTTCCAACGCCTCTTCTAAGGGCTTGCGCAGAAATCGTTCGAATAGGTGCGATTCAGTCATGGCGTCTGTTTGTAACTCAATTGCCCGTCCAAATGAAAGGTTTTATGTCGGCCAGATGAAACGTTTTGCGTTTCAATACCAACAACCGGAGTTACCATTTTACTCCACCATATTTGTCACAAAATAAGATTTACGCAATTCCTGATAGTGGGTGTATGGAATAATTCCACTCCCCATGAAATCCATTTCGGAGGATGTTGGCCTGGCGTAACTCTGCGTCCGAGACTTTGATTCCCTTTGGATACATATTCGTATCAAGCTCGCATTTGACTGTCAGGCCCGTGCGGGTTTTCGTTGAGGCAATAAGATTAACGATTACCTCATGACTCACAAGAGGCTTTCCTCTCCAATTTTGGCTGATGTAGGAAAAAAGGCGATGCTCGATTTTGTTCCACTTACTGGTGCCGGGTGGAAAATGCGAAACCGATACAACAAGACCGGTTTCGTTGGCAAATTTTTGCAACTCGATTTTCCAGAGGCGTACTCTAGCCCCGTTGCTTCCTCCACCATCTGCTGTTATCAGGAGTTGATTGGCATCCGGGTAAGCCTCCTTCCCCATGGCAATCCACCATTTGCGAATACTTTCCACCGCAAAAGTCGCTGTATCATGGTCGGTTCCTACTTTGACCCATCCCGTATTGTTAGGCTGATCATAAACACCATAGGGCGCTACTTTTCCAAGTTCGGGAATCTCAAAATCATACACGCGAACTTTCTCCGGATCTCCTTTCGGTCGAAGCTCCCGCCCACCGTTTTTAAAATCTCCCGCGCGCTCCTTCTTTTTAGTGTCCACCGAAATTACCGGCTGCCCAACAGACTGAAACTCCTTAACCTTTCCATGGATATACTCAAACTGAGCATTCCGGTCCGGATTGTTGCTCCCCTCATCGGTTTTCCGGTTTGCCTGCAAACTATACCCCATCTCGTGAAGAAGTTCGGCTACCATCCGATGGCTTGTTTGATGCCCCATTTTTTTCAGTTCATCGGAAAGATTGCGAACGCTCCTGGCTGTCCACCGCAACGGCGATTCCGGGCCTCCTCTGCTTACCGGCTCAATAAGCCCCTCCAAATCGCTTCGGAGCGTTTCGTCAACCTCGGCAGTGCGCTTTCGGCCACCACCTTTTTTGCGGATACGCACCGGAGCAAACCGTCCAGCAGGCTCACTGGCTTCCTGTTCGAGAAGTTCTTTGCACCCTACCGTAATCGTCGGACGCGAAACTCCTGTTGCCTGAGACGTCAAAGAGATCCCTCCGCGCCCAAGAACCAGCGCTTCGGCTGCCACATACAGCCTGAGTTGTCTTTCATTGAGCAGTGGTTTCAAAAGTTCGAAACGTTTTTTGATCAATTCTTTTTCCATGAAATCAATATATCATGGAAAGTAATTTTGTAAAGCTTTTTTATGTAAATGTTATTTTGTTACAATTACTTGGTGTTTTACGGCAGTTCGAGCGCCCCTTGTGCCGACATTCTTTCGCAGAAGGCATCCAACTGCGCCCGGGCCAATTTGGAAGGCTTCGCCTGTCCGTTTTCCCAACGGTTGACCTTGGTATACATCCAGCGGAGGAGGATATTCCAACTGTTTGTGGACAACTTCACCGGTTAGGATTTAACTTTCGGTCAACTCCAGGCGAATTTGACGTATCCCATGTAATACGGTAGGATATGAAATAATCGGAATTTCCCACATCCAACGGAAACCAACGTATATCAACCCAAAACCTCCTCCAAACCCTCATAGACGGAAATTTCAATGATGGCTGACATCTGGATACGACTGCCGGCGTTTGTGATGATTTTTGCATGGATGGCGATATGGGAAATCAGGAAACCCAGGCGACCCTTCTCGGTTTCCCGAACCCAACGATGGTTCAACAACCTGGGGGTCATATGCATCGATACGCTTGCCCTGCGGATGTTGCTGCCGGCCGGTGCCGTTGGGGTTGCCATGGCAGCCAACCAGTCCGGGTGGGGGCTTTTCACCTATCTGGCTTTACCGGAACCCATGGCGATCATCCTGGCCGTTCTGATTCTGGATTTGGTCATCTATCTGCAGCACCTCATGTTTCATGCCACGCCGATCCTCTGGCGACTGCATATGATGCATCATGCCGATCTGGATCTGGATCTCACCACCGGGCTGCGCTTTCACCCCATTGAAATCATCATTTCCATGCTGATCAAGATGACCGTCATCGCGGCGTTGGGTCCTCCGGTGATATCGGTTCTCATTTTTGAAATCGTTCTGAACGGAACGGCCATGTTCAATCATGCCAACATCTATCTGCCCACCACTGTCGACCGCTGGTTGCGATGGATGGTGGTCACACCGGACATGCACCGGGTTCATCATTCCGTCACGATTCGGGAAACCAACAGTAACTTCGGATTCAATCTGCCCTGGTGGGATCGGCTTTTCGGAACCTATCGGAACCAGCCGGTTGCCGGTCATGAAAAAATGAAATTGGGGCTTGCCCAGTTCCGGAATCCGCAAAACCTGACGTTGGATAAACTGATGGTATTGCCGTTTACCGGTGAACCGGGGCGTTACAGCCTGAAGCATATCGGCGGTGATCCGGCAAAAATCCGCTGGCGTACACCTTCAGCCGATGGTGACGATTGACGGGCAGGTCATCGCCAAAACCAGAAATTTTCCTTGCCATTTTACCCCATAACTGGCAATAATTATTTCCGGTTTATACGCTGACTCGAAGAATTCCTGGTTGAAGGTTTTCAAATGATTGATCTGCTGACAGAAATCATCCTTGATTTTCAGGAGATTGACCTGCCGACAGGTGTGCCCCGGCGGGTTCAGGTTTCCCCCTTGCCGGGCAAAGCAACGGTTTGCATCGGGGTCAGGCGCAGCGGCAAATCGACTTTCCTGTTCCAGCTCATGAAGAAGCTGCGGGATTCAGGTGTTCCCCGTCAGAATATCCTCTATCTGAACTTTTTCGATGACCGCCTTCACAGCCTGCGACAGGACAACCTGGGTGTGATTATGGAAGCCTACTTCTCGCTTTTTCCCGAAAAAAAGAATACCGAGAAAGTATATTGCTTTTTCGATGAGATTCAGTTTGTGTCAGGCTGGGAGCCTTTTGTCGACCGTCTGATGCGGATGGAACAGTGCGAAGTATACATCACCGGGTCTTCGGCTCAGATGCTCTCCCGAGAGATCGCCACCCAAATGCGCGGACGAGCGCTATCCTGGGAAATATTCCCGTTTTCCTTTAAAGAGTTTCTCGATTACAAAGGGATCCATAGCGATAGCCCCCTCTCGACAAAAAAACGTCTGATCATCCAGAAGGTGTTTGAGAAGTACTGGGAAACCGGCGGTTTCCCGGAAGTTGCAGGTCTTAACCAGATGCTTCGGATCAAGACCCATCAGGAATATTTCAACGCGATGCTGTTCCGGGACCTCGTGGAACGCCATGATATCTCTCACCCCAAGGCGCTGACGGATCTGGCGCATTGGTTGGTGAACAATACAGGTTCCCTCTATTCCATCAACAACCTGACCGGCTATCTGAAATCACTGGGGCACAAAGCGCCGAAATCAGCTGTCTCTGATTATCTCGAATGGTTCGAGGATGCCTACTTTCTGTTTACGGTGCGAATCTTTGACCCGTCGCTGGCCCGGTCCAACACCAACCCCAAAAAGATTTACTGCGTCGACCACTCACTGGTAACATCGATCAGCAACGGAATTCTCATCAATTCGGGTCATCTTCTGGAGAATCTGGTGTTTACCACGTTGCGTCGGGTTACTCCCGACATATATTACTTCAAAACAAGGACAGGCCGTGAGGTTGATTTCATCGCCGGAAGACATGGCCGCCCCCGTATGCTTGTTCAGGTTTGCGAATCGATGGTTGATCCGCAAACTCGAAAACGGGAAACCACCGCGCTGGCCGAAGCCATGACTGAATTGAAATTGTCTCAAGGTATCATTGTGACGCGCAACGAGGAAGAGCAGATATCAATCGAATCCGGTAAAATAGACGTGATACCGGCCTGGCGGTTTCTGCTGAACATGCCGGATTTGAATTGAGATCCGGCACCACCTCATCAATATACTCCCAGTCTCGGGTGTGTTGGCTACCTGCCGTACGATAATACCGCATCTAACGACACGCCGGGGAAAATAGTGAAAGGGTATTAAGGAGGAACGAAACCGATGAAAACCATGGTTGTCCGTTCGGTGGCAGCGGCCCTCTTGCTATTTCTGTGTGTTCTGTCGTTTACCGGAAATATGGATACCGCCATTGATTGGACCGGTCGCGGGCATCTTCGGTCCGCCAATGAAGCCTATCTGACCGAAGCCTTTCAGAAAGCCATCAGCGGTTTCGGTGTGATGTCCTTGCTCAAGGCGGGCCTCGATATCATAGAAGGCAGCAAGGTCGGTGCCAGCTTCGGAGTAACGGCACAAGTGGAGATCGGAGACGCGGTTCAGCCTGCCTATGACTATGTGGACATCGCCTGGAGAACCCTGCTGACCGGGTCGGTCTCCCTTCTGGGAATCCGGTATATTCTTCAAGCCACCGATTTCATCGATTCCTATGTTCTGGGTTTTGCCTTTCTCATCGCTGCTGTTGCTGTCATTTTTTCCTGTTTCACCAAGGGTTTTCACCAAATCCGGAGTATCATGCGGGATATTCTTTCCCTTGCATTGGTTTTGGTTTTGGCGCTGTATTATATCCTTCCCCTATCTGTCTGGGGAGCATCCGTTTTGTCCCGAAACATCACCGCCCCGGCGATTACCGAAGCGGAACAGGGTTTTCAGCAAACCCAACAGGAATTGTTTCCGGAACCGGAAGCAGACTCCAAGGGAACAATCTCCACATTGATGGCCATACCGGAACGAATTAGCCGGATTGTGACTTACCTGACCCAAAAATCCCAAGACCTGGTGGTCTGGACCATCCAGTTGATAGCGGGTTACATCTTTGACTGTATTGTCTTTCCGCTCACCCTTTTTGCCCTGTTGCTCTGGCTCACCCGAGGGTTCATCCGATACGTTTTCCAGAAGAATTTTCAGAAATCATTGGTCGATGATATCCGTGGTCTGCTCGCCCCGCAACGGGGCTTTTCCCGGTAAGGATCGGATTATAGCTTTTCAGACCTTATACATTCGCTGGATAATGACAGCTTAACCTGATGTCATCCTTTACGTTTACCCAAAAGGCCCTGGCCGATTTGATTCAAATCGGCCAATATACAGAAAAAAATTGGGGCCGGGAGCAACGCAACAAATACCTGAACAGGTTGCATCCTCAGAACTCCAGAGCTTCCCGCACCTTGGCCCCCAGTTCGCGGCTGGAAAATGGCTTTTGTATGAAATGGACGCCCTCATCCAAAATCCCCCGATGGGCAATGACATTGGCGGTGTAGCCGGACATGAACAGAACACGGAGACCCGGATAGGTGATTGCCAGGTTTTTCGCCAAATCCCGCCCGTTCATTTCCGGCATGACCACGTCCGTAATGAGCAGATGAATGTCGCCGGTATGGCCTCCCGCCAAAGTTAACGCCTCACCGGGAGTGACTGCCGTCAGAACGGAGTATCCCTGCCGTTCGAGAATGATCCGGGCCAACTTCAAAATTGAGATCTCGTCCTCGACAATCAGTACGGTTTCTCCACGGCCGGCGGGGAGTTGCGAAGCATCCTGGGCTTTTGAATCCGTCATGGCTCCCGCATGAAGGGGCAAATAGATCTTGAAAGTCGTTCCCTTGCCCGGTTCGCTGTACACATTGATAAAGCCGTCATTCTGCCGGACAATGCCAAACACGGTGGACAGCCCCAAGCCGGTACCTTTGCCAAGGACCTTGGTGGTGAAAAACGGCTCAAAAATACTTTTCAGGGTTTCCTTGTCCATGCCGGAACCGTCGTCGCTCACTGCCAGCATGACGAAATCGCCCGAAACAAAACCGGGGTGATCCGCACAATATTCCGCATCGAAGCTGACCCGGGCGGTTTCGATGGTAATTTTTCCCACTCCATGGATGGCATCGCGGGCGTTCACGCACAGGTTGGCCAGAATCTGATCGACCTGGGACGGGTCCATCAGAACCGGAATTCGGCCATGTCCCGGATGCCAGGAAAGATGGATATCTTCGCCGATCAGACGCCGCAGCATTCGGAGCATCTCTTCCACGGTCTGATTCAATTCCAGCTCTTTGGGAGCAATGGTCTGCTGCCGGGCAAATGCCAGCAACTGGCGCGTAAAGTCTGCCGACCGATTTGCCGCAGCAAGGATTTCCCGCAAATCCTCCTGGAGGGAGTCGTTCGATGCCGCTTTTGCCAGAGCCAGCTCCGCGAACCCGATGATGACGCTCAGCATGTTGTTGTAATCATGGGCCACCCCACCGGCCAGCCGACCGACGGATTCCATCTTCTGGGCCTGAATTAACTGGGATTGAAGTTTTTCCCGCTGAGATTCGGCTTTTTTCCGTTCGGTGATGTCCTCCGCCGCACCGATGATGCCGACGACCTCACCCCGGTCGTTTCGAACCGGCGCCGTGGATAGGCTGATCAGAATCTTCGTTCCATCACTTTTCACCCGCGTCAGTTCCTTGCCGAAAAACCCGCCGTTTTGGAGGACCTGCTTGCGCAAGGATTCGAACTCCCCACGCTGGTCGTCCGGGACGATCGGCAGAGGTCTGCCCGTGATTTCTTCCGCCCGCCAGCCGAATATCCGTACGGCCGAACTGTTCCAGAGGAGAACATTCCCTTCCATGTCAATGGAATACAGGGCAACGGGCGAGCAGGCGATGATGGCTCGCTGGAAGTCTTCGCTGGCGCGTAGCGCCGCTTCCGCCTGTTTTCGGGCGGTAATATCCACCACCGTGGTCATGAAATAGAGGGGGACACCGTTTGCATCACGGCGCATGGTCGCACTGATATCACCCCAGAGGATTTCGCCGCTTTTGTGAATATAGCGTTTTTCATACCGGGTCGCCTGTTTTTCGCCCGCCAACAGCGGCGTTATCATCCTTTCGGTAGCCGGGATATCTTCCTCCGGCGTCAAGTCCTGCCACCGTTTTCCCTTCAACTCGTCCAGGGTGTAGCCGAGAAAATCGGCGAAGGCCTGGTTGGCATGGATTTCACCGGTGGGAAGTGTCATGGATTTGCCCACATTGGCCGCTTCGAACACGTACTGGAAGCGGTCCAGGCTCTCCTGCAGTGCCCTGGTTTTTTCCGCAACCTGCCGACGCAACGCCCATGACCAGGAGAAAGCGCCCATCAGCACCACCAGCAAGGGAATGACGACCAGAACCGAGTACCGTAACATAGCCCGTAAAAAAGCCGACTCTTTCTGGTACACCCCAAGCCACTTGTCGTAAATCCGACGGTATTCGCCGCTTTTTTCCAGGGCCTTCAGGCCCTCGCTGAATTGGGCCAGCAGCGCTTTCTGCCCCTTGCCAGCCGCAAAACCATACTCGGAGGTAAGAAGCGGTTTTTTTCCCAACACCAGATTGGTCCAGCCGTTTTTATCAATCAGAAAAAGGGCCGATATCCGGGCGACCAGGGCACAATCATACTTTCCTTCGGACAATAAGCGTAATGCCTCTTCCTGGTCATCGGCAACGGCGGTCTGCTCCTTTAAACCGTTTTCCAAAACATAATCGTTTAATATGTCGCCCTGTTCGACCACAATTCGTTTTCCCCGGAGGGTATCCATACTTTCCGGTGGCGGGCCTTCACCTTGGCGCACCACGGCCACATAGGTGCTCACCGTATGCGCCTGGGTGAAATCGAAAACCATGCCGCGGGCAGGGGAATAAAACATGCCCTGCATCAGATCGATCTTTCCGGTCTTCAGAGATTCCACCCGTTCCGGCCAGCGGCCGAGGCGGATCTGTATGTTCAACCCCATCTCCCGGGCCACGGCCCGAACCAGGTCCACGTTGAAGCCGGCTGGATGACCGTTTTCATCCAGAAATTCGAAAGGCGGGAAATTCCGGTCACCACCGACCACAATGGGACGATCGGACGGCAACTGCATGGCGGCAAACCATTTGGCGTGAAGATGACGATAGGTTCCGTCCGCCACAACAGTTGCCAACCCCTCGTTAAGCAGAGCCAGCGTATCGCGGTCGCCCTCAGGGACGGCAAAGCAAAAATCCTGCTGAAAGCCTTCAATGGGCCGTTCGATCACCCGCAGATCCGTGAGGCCGGTCTTTTGTATCAGACGCAGGGCCACCAGCCGCTGGGCCACCACTGCGTCGTGCCGGCCTTCGGCCAGCTCCCGGAGGGCGATTTCGAAGGAATTCGTTGTACGGATATCGAAGTCACGCGGCTCCCGGCGCAGGAACTCTTCGGCGTTGTCCCCTTTCAAGACCGCCACCCGGCAGCCGCGCAAATCGGAAAAATCCCGGATGCCGGTTTCATTTGCCCGCACCACGATGGCTCCATGCAGGGACATATACGGTACGGTGAAATCGAACAGGGCTTCGCGTTCCGGAGTCCGCCCCACCAGGGGCAGGGCATCGATTTCACCTTTCTCCAGCCAACCCCGCACCTCAGGCCATGGTCCGGTGCGGAAATTCACTTCCCGCCCCATGGCCGCCAGTGCCGCACGCATTAATTCCACCGAAAAACCGGCGGCCTCGCCGGTTTCGCTGACGATACTAAACGGCGGATAGTCGATCTCCGCTCCGGAACGGATGATGGGGTGGGAAGTCGCTATCACCTCCGGCGCGGCTGCCGTGTGGAACAGGGTTATCCCCAGTAAAGCCATCAATAACCGGAACACTCTTGGGAGTCGGTATCCGTTCCGAAAACCTGAAATCATATTCTGTGGTTGGGAAGTTGACATGTCCTCGGGTGCCTTATCTCTTGACTTTTTCCTGGTTCATTCCTTGGATCCCGTAACACCTGTCGGACCCTTTTGTGGGATAGCCTACCCCGGTGATTTCGGAGAATTGGTGTCAGCCTTTCGGGAGTATCCTAACGGATGTCGATTAATTTTTACAATGGTTTGAGTACCATTCTAAAAAGCTCGGTTCAAGTCAATTTTCCTGATTCTTCTGCCCGGGATGTTGTTGAAGTTTTACGGGGTACGGGTTGGGTCGTTTGCCGGGGGAGGGAATGAGTTGCAAGCCTCTGTGTTCGCCAGGGACCGGCGCACCGTGCCCGAAGGAGAACCGAACCCGCAGGGAAAGCCAGACTTTGACGGAACCTTGAGCCGGGATATTCTTGGGTTGACAAACACGGACGGAAAGTTCCAGAATAACTATCCTCACGATACTTTTACCATCAACCCATCCGATCCAGACGTTCAAATGCGGATAACCAGCCTGTTTGCGGAAAAAAGGAGAAAATCCCATGGGCACAGGAGCTGACAGCCTTGTTCACACCGCTGTCCATGCCGGTGTCGAAATTTGTT
>CAZTKB010000050.1:0-15679 GCA_964614125.1 uncultured Desulfobacterales bacterium
CACAGGAAGAGTATAGGAATAGACGGATCGATTCGTCAAGACGTACCTGAAGAGTCTCCCCGGAAATTGGACGGGTACGGGGAAAAACCGGGCGGAAAAGATTTTCAGCAAATCCAGCCAGAACTGTCGCGGGTGGACATCCCGCTGTTTGTTTGAACAATCATAGAAAGGAGTTGGACCATGAAAAATTTTGCCCTGTTTGTGTTTAACGGTGACCCTATGTGCTTCATTCATGTTCTGCTGAACGCGCTGGATATGAAAGCAAAAGGACATGAAGCAAAAATCATTCTGGAAGGGTCCTCCGTCAAACTGGTTCCGGAGCTGGTCAAATCCGACAATCCCCTGAACGGTCTGTGGAAAAAATGCCTGTCCGCGGGTCTTGTAGAGGGTGTTTGCAAAGCCTGCTCCGGAAAGCTGGGAACCCAGGAAGCGGTAAAAACCCAAGGACTTCCGCTGTTGGACGACATGTCCGGACATCCGGGAATCGCAGGCTACCGGGACCTGGGCTATGAAGTGGTGACATTCTAAAATTAAATTTGCTGCTAAATCGCTTTTATGGGTTCTGTTAGGTTGCTTTCTGGAATTATGTTCCCGTCATGATTTCGTTGCGATCACAGCAAATTCTTTACTGTGTGGTGAGAAAGTTATACCCGCCACATCCGAATACCATCCTTCGATGGAAAAGCCGTTCTCGACAAACTCTTTTTTCAAGTCTTCGGGGCTGAAATATTGCAGCCAGTTGTAGATGGTTCGTGTGCGTTCTGGCTCGATGATCGTATACTGATCCAGAATCACTTTTTCTTTTTCATATTTGAAAATATTCCAAAAACCGTAATATTTCCGGGGCGACCAGAATCCGTTGAGAAGATTGGTTTCATAACACGCGATTTCTTCCCGTTCATCGAAAGCCTGTAAAGAATACACATCCAGAAGAAGGGAGCCGGATGGTTCCAGAAACCTGTAAAATTTGGAGAGGAGGTTTTTTCGCTGGGCGGGGCTCAGTGCGCAGAAATCGCACATGATCATCAGGATGAGGTCAAACCGATCTTCGGTTTTCCATTCCAGGTAGTTCTGTTGTACATATCGGATGGCCAGCTTCTCCCTGACGGCCGTTTCACGGGCATGCTGGACCGATCTTTTCGAGAAATCGATGCCGGTCACAACGGCATTTCCGCGAGCCAACCTTGTGGTATAGAGCCCTGGTCCACAGCCGAAATCGGCGATCTTTTTCCCGGACCGAATGTCGAAACGGGAAATAATCCATTCTACCGACCGATCGATAAAAGCAGTGTTGCGGGAAGCGATGTCCGCATGTTCATCCAGGTGAAACTGGAGCATCCGTTCCGAGGTATAGCCATCTGTCCACAGATCGGCGGCGGTGTAATACTGAAACGGATCTGGACGTGTATTGATTGTTTCAAGTTGTTTGAACATGACGGCGTTCTTTAAATCCTCCAAGGGTTTTGCAGGATTAACTGGGCATGACCTGCAGGCCGAACGGTTACAATAGAGATCGCTGCAATTCGGGCTTTGACAACAGGTCATCCAATTTCCCGAATGCGATTACACGGCCCATGTCCATGATGACCAGATGATCGGCCAGTTTCCGGATTTCACTCAGAATGTGACTGACATACAGGATGGGGATGGTATATTCCCGGGAAAGCCGCAAAATGAAAGGCAACACTTCGGATTTGCGGGAAGCGTCCAGAGAGGCAAGCGGTTCATCCATAAGGAGCATGGCGGGGCTGGTCAGAAACGCACGGCCGATAGCAACGCGCTGCTTTTCGCCACCGGAAAGTTTAGCCGGGCGGCGGGTGAGCAGATGGCCGATACCCAGCAAATCCACCACGGCGTCAAAGTCAACAAAACGACGGTCTGCTCGTGTCAGACGCATGCCGTAAGTCAGGTTGGCGCGTACCGACAGATGGGGGAACAGGCGTCCGTCCTGAAACACATAGCCGATCCGCCGGTTTTCCGGCGGCAGGTTCACCCCCTGTTTCGAATCGAACAGGCATAGGTTATTGATGGTTATGCGGCCGACATCCGGACGCATCAACCCCGCCACCATGTGGATCAGGGAGGTTTTACCGGCACCGGAAGGTCCGAACAGGGCCGTAACCCCCGATTCAGCTCCGGTGAAGGCCGCATCGATGAAAAAGTCTCCCTGCCTATGAACGACGTGGATTTCCATGAAACATCATCCCTTCATACGGGCCGCAAAACGTCTCGCGAGCAACTCAGAACAAACCAGTGCCGCCATGGCGATCAGAACTGACAGGATACACAGGCGCATGGCCCCGATCTCTCCATCAGGCACCTGCGTGAAGGTATACAGGGCCAGGGGCAATGTCTGGGTCTGGCCCCGAATATTGGAAACAAACGTGATGGTGGCACCGAACTCACCCAGACTTCGCGCAAAGGCCAGAATCAGCCCGGTGATGATGCCGGGCACCATCAAGGGAAGGGTCACCGTGAAAAAAACACGTAGAGGTCCGGCGCCCAGAGTGCGTGCAGCCGCTTCCAATCCCTGGTCCACATTTTCCAAAGACAGTCGAACGGCCCGCACCAGCAGAGGAAATGACATCACCGCCGATGCCAGCACAGCCCCTTTCCAGTTGAAGGCCAAAGCCAGGCCCAGGTATTGATATAGTGCCGCTCCGATCGGGCTGTTGCGTCCCAACAGCACCAGCAGCAGATATCCGGTGACAACCGGGGGCAGCACCAGGGGGAGATGCACCAATCCGTCCAGCAGGTTTTTGCCCGGAAATCGAAGCCGAGCGAGAACCCACGCAATGAAAACGCCCATCGGCAGGCTTACGGCTACAGCCCAGCCGGAAACCCACAGGCTCAGGCGCAGGGCATCGATTTCAACGTCGGTCAGAACCCAAAATGGCATTATCGGACTTCGAACCCGTGTTTTTCAAACACCGCCCGGGCCTCGGGAGCGCTCAAAAAATCCAGGAATCTGGCTGCCGCATCGGTTTTTTGTCCGGCCACCGCTGCCACCGGGTAAATGATGGGTGGATGGCTTTCCAATGGAAATATCCCCACAATACGAACTTTTTGGGAGATGGCCGCATCGGTGGCATATACCAGCCCTATCGGTGTTTCAAAGCGTTCCACCAGTGTCAGGGCGGCGCGTACATCTTTCATGGGGGCCAGCCGATCTTTGACCTGGTCCCATAACCCAAGAAATTCCAGAGCTTTTTTGCCATATTTTCCGACTGGAACATGTTCCGGATCTCCCGTGGACACTCGTCCGTCAGTGCCCAGCAAAGCGGCCAGATTCGTTCCTTTCCGAATATCGACTGTCTGGATTGTACTGTTCACCGGAACGATCAGAACGAGACGGTTGCCCAGCAAATTCATGCGGGAAGCCTTGTCGATCGCATTTTTTTCATCCAGAAAGTCCATCCATGGTACATCTGCCGAAAGAAAGATATGGGCTGGTGCGCCGCCTGCAATTTGTTTGGCCAAGGTTGATGACGAAGCAAAGGATGTCGTGATATGACCCATTCCTCTGGCTGCAAACAGATGGCCGATTTCTATGATGGCGTTGGTTGTGGAGGCGGCGGCAAAAACGATCACCTCATTATCCGCAGCCATTCCGCCTGGTATGGAAAATCCCATTCCCATCACAGTCCAAACCAGTAACACGACCAGGAACCGTAGCCGAATGAGACATTTCATCCTTTCCTCCTTATAATTGGAATAATTGGTTTTCGGCAAAATAAATATTTAAAAACGACAAATGACGTGATAAATTGTCATAGTGCTGGAAAAAAAGTCAAGAGCTATTTTGATTTTTTCAGAATTCCCAATGAATAGCCGGAGGCGCAATGGGGAAAAAAATGCACGGCAAACAATGTGCGATCCAATGCAAGGTAAAGGAATTTCGAATGGCCACTGGGTGGTCACAGGAGGAACTTGCGGCTAAACTCGATATCCGACGCCAGGCCGTGTACGATATCGAATCCGGGAGATATCTTCCGAATACTGCGATCGCCCTTCGTCTGGCCCGGCTGTTCGGTTGCCGGGTCGAAGATCTTTTTGTGGATCCGGATCCTCCTGGCCCCGAGCCGGTATATATCATCGACGGGGAATATACGGCGTCCTCCCGTCTGGCCTTGGGGCGGGTGCGTGATCGGTTGGTAGGGCTGCCGCTCATGGGACCTGAATCCATTCCGTTCGGGTTGCGTTCGGCGGATGGGGTAGTGAGTCCGGATAAAAAAAGCGCTTGTCTTTTTGCTGCACCCAACCAGGTAAATCGATCCATTATCCTGATGGGGTGTGACCCCGCTTTGGATATTCTGGCTTGCCATGTCAACCGTCGGGCACCCGAGTCCCGGGTTCATTGCCACTTTGCTTCCAGTCATCGTGCCTTGGATAAACTGGCCGAGGGCGTAACGCATCTGGCCGGAACCCATTTGCACAATGAGGGTAACGAGGAATCGAATGTGGTGGTGGCCCGGCAGAAGCTTGCGGGGGTTTCTTGCTATATATTGGGATTTTCGATTATGGAGGAAGGGTTGATGGTTGCCAGAGGCAACCCGCTTCGGATCCGAAGCGTAATCGATCTGGCGCGGCCTATGGTACGGTTTGTTAACCGCGAGCCGGGAGCCGCGTTACGGGTTCTGTTGGACACCCATCTGAAACGAGCCGGAATAAAGGGTGTGAACATCACAGGCTATGAAATCGAAGTCAGGTCTCATCGAGAGGGAGCCGGTCGAGTCGCCTGCGGGGCAACAGACGCGGCTCTTGGATTAAGGATCATCGCCGAAGTGTTTGATCTGGATTTTGTACCGATTGCCGCTGTCCGTTGCGACCTGGTTGTTCCAAAAGACGTAACTGACCACCCCACGGTCAAGGTGTTGTTGGACGTTTTGCAATCCGCCTATCTGAGACAGGAGATTGATGCGATTCCCGGATATGAAAGCGGCTCCACCGGTGTCACTATCGCGGAGGTTCGGGTGTGATTCACCCGGTATGAAAAAGAGGCTTTCCGGTGAGCGTTTTTAAGGATGATCAGCTGTTCCGGCTGGCAAGATAGGAGGAGATAACCGGGACATCCGCTTCCGTCCAGTCCAGGGAATTGAGTTTTTCCGGAGGCATCCAGAGAACGGACGCGTGTTCTTGAAGAACGATGTTTCCGGAAAGGATCACACACACGAATGGATACAGGGTTACCGTGAGAGACGGATACCGGTGTGTGCTGATCGGTAAGGATTGTTTCACGCCCACCTGAATTCTCAATTCTTCCTCCAGTTCACGCAGCAGGCATGCCTCGGCGGATTCACCCGGATCGATCTTTCCGCCGGGAAACTCCCATTGGAGCGGCATCTTCATGGTTGGTCCGCGTTGCGCGGCAAGAACCAGACCGTCTTGCTCGATGATGGCGCAGGCCACATGAATATGCGGAATCATGATATTTTCAGCCTGCTCGGGTTATGCAACCAAAGATGCGATAAAATCCGCCGTGTCATTGATCAGTGTTCCTACCAGGTCGGCGGGCGCGACGTTGCCT
Organism: uncultured Desulfobacterales bacterium; assembly: GCA_964614125.1. Lineage (GTDB taxonomy): Bacteria > Desulfobacterota > Desulfobacteria > Desulfobacterales > Desulfatirhabdiaceae > UBA4064. The sequence goes on from CAZTKB010000050.1 coordinate 5,528, forward strand.
TGGACAAAACTGAATGCCCGCATCAGCAATCCGACCTGATTCTGGTCCAGAATTCCCTGAGGCAGCGCTTCGCCATAGACCCATACACCGATTTCCGCCTGGTTCAGGGGCACATTCCTGCCGGCTTTTTCTGCTGCTGCATGAAGCAGGGAACCGAAAATCATTTCCAGGGAACTGTCGAACAGGTTCTGATCAAACAATAGCCTTGCTGCGCGCAGTTTTTCCTTTGCCTGCCTTGTCAGGTGGGATTCGCCGGTGTTTGCCCCTGGCATCGCCGCGTGGAAATAACTTTGTGACCCGGCCAGGGGAGAGGATGGTCCAAGTCGGTGCAATCCCTTCAGCGCCAGCCGGTCGATGAGTGCCACCGGAACCAGGGAGGACAACTGTTCCGCCACTCGGTCGGCATCGGGATCCACCTGATCCAGAACCGTCACCAGTCCACCAGCCGTGCCGAAAATTCGTTCGATCCGGGTTCCGAAAGCCTGCTGCAATGCCTCGATACATCGGGTGATCGCCTCTGCCGGATCATTCTGGGTTTTAGAATTGGTTCCTGAAAGATCCTTGGAGAAGGAGTCGGGTGATGGTCCGGCAGGGATCCCATCCTCCCTGTACGGCAGGGTTTGCGGGCCTCCCAGATCCGCAACCAGAGCTTCCAGAAGGTTTTTCGAGATCCCGACCACATCTTCACGGGCGTCTTCGCCGACGACATTGTCAAAAAGGTCCTGTTTGTTCCGCACCAGGGTGAGGACCCGCTCTTCATAAGAACCGGCTGCCACCATCGTGATGACTTGCACCGTGCGGGTCTGGCCGAGCCGGTGGATGCGGCCGATCCGCTGTTCGAGCACGGCGGGATTCCATGGAACGTCGAGATTGATCAGAACGGCGCCGCTTTGCAGGTTGAGGCCAATCCCTCCGGCGTCGGTGGAAATGAACACCTGGATGGAATCGTCATCCCGGAAGCGGTCGATCAGTTCCCCCCGGCTCGCTGTCGGGACTCCGCCGTGCAGTCGTACGCATCCCAGTTTCATCCGCTTGAGCTGGGCCTCGACCATCTGTGTCATTTTCTCCCACTGCGAGAACACCACCGCCTTCAGACCCGATTGGATGCAGGTCTCAGAGAGAATCTCCGCCAATTCGTCGAGTTTTGGGGCTCCAAGGGTTTTTTTATCGATCAGCCCGGCGGCATTGCAGGCCATCCGCGCCTGTTGCAGGGCTGCCAGAAGGCGATTCTGTTCGGAGGGTGTCAACGGGCGGGTTTTGGCGATCTGGGCCAGACGTCCGGCAAGTCCCATGGCTGCGTCATGCAGTTCCCGCTGCTTCTCGGTCATGGCGACATCCAGGCGGTTGACAATCCGATCCGGCAATTGGTCTTTTACCAGCCGGCGGTCCCGGCGCAGCATCACCGGTGACAGGCGTTTCCGAAGCAGGGAGAGATTGCGATAGCCCTCCACCTTGCCACGTTGGTTTGTGACATGAAAATCGACCATGTAGCGCCAGAGAGGTCCAAGGACCTTGGGATTGACGACCTGCATCAGGCTGTATAAATCCTCCAGGCGGTTTTCCAGCGGGGTGCCCGAAAGTACGAATGCATAGCGGCTGGGGATGCGTTTCACGGCGGTGGCGATTTTGGTGCGCCAGTTTTTGATGCGCTGAGCCTCGTCCATGATCAGGAGATCCGGACACAGGGTTTCATTGATGACGGAAAGATCCCGCAGAATCAGCTCGTAATTGACGATACAAAAGGCGGCCTCACCACGATACTGGACGGCTCGTTCCGAGACCGGCCCCTGGATGACCCGGGCTGTTTGACCAGTAAACCGCTCGATCTCCCTGGCCCATTGATACTTCAGAGAGGCCGGACAGACTATCAGTACTTTCCGTACCCCTTCATGAATGTGCAGCCACGTGGCGGCCGAAATCGCCTGGAGGGTTTTTCCGAGGCCCATATCATCGGCCAACAGCGCGCGTCCGACACCGGCCAGAAAGGCAACCCCTTGGATCTGATACGGATAGAGGCGTGCATTGATTCCCGGCAGGCGCCCATTTCCGGCCAGAATCTGCAACCGTATGTTCTCAGCCCGCAAACAGTGAGAGTCTTTGGCGGAAATGTGGCGGGCATAATCCATAGCGTCATCGCCAAGGTGTAAGTCGGGCCGGTTTTCGACCAGTTCTTCCAAACGGAACAGATCATCCGGCAACCGTCCGATGAATCGTCCCGAACCATCGAAATAACCCTCCAGCAGCTTTTGCAACTCCGGAGAGATCGACCGGCAGCGAACCAGGTGGATCTGGGGAGCGTCTTCCACATTCCAGGCCAGATGGACATACGAGACGGGAACGGGCAACTCCTGGATCGTGCTGAAATCGTTCCTTTTGGAGATTTTATGGAGCACTGCTTCGATATGCTTGCAGGTGCCGAGTTGATTGACCTGAAAATCAGGACACGTACAGAGGTTGTCTCGTCGTTTCAGGCTGCGGATGGTTACACGATAGCGCTGCGGGAAATGAGTCGCCGCGCTGATGGACTCGGCCTGCCATTCGCCGAACCAGGGCTTGCCGGTGAGATGTTCGACCATTACCTCGGTCCGGCCACGATGGATCCGATCCCGTATGGCGGTATCCGCGGCGGAAAGGAGCTGCCCACTCGATTCGTCAGGTTTTTCATACGCGTACAGCGCGGCAACCATGTGACGGCAAACCCCTTCCCCTTGCTGACAATCACACTCTATCCGAAAGGAATCCTGGGTCGCGGTGGCTTCCACCATACAGGGGATATCCAGAGATTCGTCCTCCACCTGTGCCCAGAGCCGCTCTTCTTCCCGATTCACGGAAATCACCCGGTGTTCCTTGAAATACCGCAATCCATCCCGGACCGTCTCAGCGGCGGTCACGGCCTCCAATCCTTCCCGGTCGACCCGAAACGGATCTTCGTGCTGAGAAACAATCGTGTGCTGCATCGGGCTTCTCCCTGGTTTTTATGGGGTTGTCATGGTACGAACGATCCGAAGGGACTGCAATTTGGTTTACGGGGAGTAATGGGGGGCGGCCATTGTCACCTGGGGCCATTCGGCTGAAGAAGGGTCAACAGGGAAGGCGAGACGTTCCACTGTTGACTGCCGGCGACGACGACACTGACTGTCTTTTTGTTCAACCGGACCACGATCCCTTCCAGATGCCGGCCGTCCGTAGTCTGAAAACCGACCCGGTCGCCGCGGGAAAACCGGGCCATCTGGCGGGTGCTTTTCGCCTGGGCGATGAGGTGGAGGCGTTCGACAATCAGCCGGTTGAGAAAAAGAAGGTCTTCCTCGTTCAACCCCTTGATTGCCTCGACGGCGGACAGGCGGTCCGTGATGATGACGCTTCCGGGTTTCATGGCTGAAATCCTTGTCGGTGAATTGGGTTGTGAATCATCTTGGTTTTCGGATTCTTTTTCCGCTTGATGCGGCTTTCCGTTTTCCTTCAATGAACATCACGAAGCTTGGAAATGAATTCCCATGATAATATTCCTTCCCGCGGATATCAATCCTCTTTTTGGCTCGACCGGTTATCATTTCAACCGTATAACGTTGTTTTTGCACAAACCGGATTCACGTCTGACGCATTTTTCCATTCATATATTATTTCCATCGTTTTCCTGTCAAAACACCTTTCGCAGTTCTTGGAGCAACCCGCCCGCCTGTCGGTTTGAAGCACCCTGTCTTTTTTTATCCATTGCGCCATCATTCCTTTTATGGTCTCCGGTTCGATGTCAAAATGACGGGCAAGATCTCCGAGCGTGACGCGGTTGTGTTGGATCAGGTATTTTTTGATTTCAGTTAATATCATGTTCTTTTCCTTTTCCGGTGATTTGCCTGCGTTGTTTCGGCCTATGCCTTTGCACCTTCCGGCAAGGCCGTGATACCTTTTGTTTCCGTACCGCTCAGCTTTCGCAAGATCAATACGGTCCCACAAAAGAGGGTACATAACGTCGAAATCCACAGTAGAGAAGAAACCGGATGCCTGGGAATGGTGGCGATTTGGTAAAACAAGGTCGCCGCCATGTAGGCCAGACCGGCATTCCAGCTGCACGCAAATAGTGCCCAGCCGAGGCTTGTCTCGCGATAGATGGCAGCGATCGCCGCCACGCAGGGAACATAGAGCAGCACCATGAGCAAGTAGGCGAAAGCCCCTGCCTTGCCGTCAAACAAAGACACCATGGCGCCAAAGGTGCCGACTGAAACGTCCAACTCTCTGGCTGCGTTTTCCCGGTCGTTCATTTCGGTTATGGTGATCCCGAGCGGATCCAGCAGTGTGCCGGTTATCTTTGTCAGGTTTTCCGGTATTGTGGCAAATGCTTGGCCTATACCGCGCCATAAATCGAACATCTCGGCTTGGTTTTCTTGGACGTCGGCTTCAGAAGAGGCACCGATTTGGCTGTACATCGCATTCAACGTTCCTACAACCGCCTCCTTGGCGAATATGCCGGTGAATATCCCGACCGTGGCGGGCCAATTCTCCTGGCGGATTCCCAATGGGGAAAAAATGGGTGTAATCGACTTACCGATGGTGGAGAGGACCGATTTGTCGCTGTCCTTGTTATCGAAGGATCCGTCGGTTCCCAGGGAATTGAAAAAGCTCAGAATGACAATCACCGGGATAAGCACCTTGCTGGCTCGGAACATGAAAGCCTTGAGGCGGTCCCAAGCACGCAGGAAAAGACCCGAGATGGTTGGCATGTGGTAGGGAGGAAGCTCCATTACAAATGGGGTGATCTCCCCTGTTAGCAGGGTGTTTTTGAGCACCAGCCCGGTAATTACAGCAAAAACGATGCCCACCAGGTACAACCCGAAAACCATGTTCTGCCCTCCCGCGGGAAAAAATGCGGCCGCAAACAGGGCGTAAACCGGTAATCGTGCTCCGCAGGACATGAAAGGGTTCATGAGAATGGTCAATATGCGGTCACGCTGGTTTTCGAGGGTGCGTGTGGCCATGATCGCCGGCACATTGCACCCGAAACCCACAAGCAGTGGAACGAAAGATTTACCGGGCAGACCGACGAGGCGCATGAACCGGTCCATGACAAATGCGGCCCGGGCCATGTATCCGGAGTCTTCCAATAGACACAAACACAGAAACATAAAACCGATGGGGGGAATAAAGGTGGCAAGTGTTTGAAAAGCACCACCGACGCCTTCGGCAAGAAGCACCTTCAGCCAGTCCGGAGTTCCGATTGCACCTAAGAGTTGTCCGAAACCCTCCACAAAAATCGTACCGGCAAGGATATCGAAGAAATCGATGAACACGCCTCCGATATGGATTGTAACCATGAACATCAAATACATGGCCACCAAAAAAATGGGAATTCCCAGCACTCGATTGAGGACAACCCCATCAATTTTGTCCGACAGGGTCTTTCCCACACGGCCTTCTTTTGTCACCGCTTCTCGTGTCAACCTGTGGATCAGGCCATAGCGGCTGTCGGCCAACAGGATATCCGTCTCTTCCCCAAGCTTGTCTTCGATTGTTTTCCGATGCGCCTCGCACACATCCAATACTTCTTTTCCTGCCAGGGAAGATGCCCATTTATCACCTTCCAACAGTTTGACCGCGGTATAGCGAGCGTTCCGACGTATGCAAGAGGTTTCATCCCAAACCAGGGGAGTCAACGCATCCACAGCTTCCTGGATTTCCGGGGGATAGGAAACCGGAATCTTTGGAACCAATTTGTCTTTCAGACAGCGGTTGATCGCCTCTTTCAGGTCGTCGAGGCCCTGCTTTCGGGAAGCAACCAGGGGAATCACGGGGCACCCCATCCGCCGGCTCAACATAGGAACATCGATTTGAATCCTTCGTTCTTGGGTCATATCCATCATGTTCAACGCCAGCAACATCGGCACCTGCATTTCCAGAAGCTGGACCGTCAGATACAAGTTGCGCTCCAGGTTGGAGGCATCTACAATATTGACGATCAGATCCGCTTCGCCCGACAGGATATAATTTCGAGCGACCTCTTCATCCAAGGATGCCGCGGAAAGGGAGTAAATGCCGGGGAGATCGACCACTTCGATGTTTTTACCACCATGGGAATACTCTCCGGACTTGCGGTCCACGGTTACGCCGGGCCAGTTGCCCACTCGCTGTTTGGATCCGGTCAACGCGTTGAAAAGAGTTGTCTTTCCGCAATTGGGATTGCCGACAATTCCGATCACATGGTTTTTCATGATGTTACCCCCCTTTCCACCAACAGCGAGGAGGCTTCTTCTTTTCGGAGAGAGAGCGCGAATCCGCGAACATGGATCTCAACCGGGTCTCCCATGGGGGCGATCCGTTCCACGGTGAATGCGGTACCCTTGGTCAGTCCCATGGCCAGCAGCTTTTCTCGATAGATGGAGATTCCTTTGACGTAACCGGCCACCGTGCCGGAGTCACCCACCGTCATTTCCTGTAACGTAGTATTCATTTGTTTTCTCCTTGAATGATGGCCACCCTGATTGTATGGGCCATACTGCCTCCCAGATACAGTCGTACCCCCTGATGACCGAGCAATAATTTTCCGTTTGTGGAATTCTGTAACACCTGAACCTCGGCTCCGGCACGGAGTCCGTATCCGGCGAGCCGTTCCGAAACCCCTTTTCCTCTGTCAATCGAAACGATTCTTACCCATTCGCCCTCATTTGCCAGGCGCAAGGGAAAGTTCCCGGGTTCGGCTGCCGGTTGTTTCGTTTCGCTTGCCGGCATTTCCCGGGAATGAAAACAGCATGATTCTCCTTGCCAATCCATTGATATGACCTGTTCCATGATTTCTCCCGATTTAATTCCATCGATATGCAGAAATAACCAACGAGATAGTTGTGGTTTATATGCAATATCAAGTGGTTCCTCTATATCGCTTTGTTACCCCGCTGATATTCAGAACGTGAAAAATTTCTATATGCTCACGAAGATTTAATTATCTTTTTATATTAGATTATTCTAACTTAAAAAGCCAAAAAAACGCCGCCCATGAATCAGGATCCAGGCAGGCGGCATAAAGATTAAGTTCTTGGGTCTGTAAAAATCCAGTCCCCCCAACATATTGTTTCAGGACGAAGGGGCACCAACCGATACTTGGATGTTACATAAGGTTTTGGAACTGTTTGTCGTCTACGGCGAGTCATCCGAGATGGTTGAATCTCCGTGAATCTGCATACGGTTCTCGAATTCGCGGGTAAAAGAATGTCTTCGAGCGTGGCATTTATTGGGCTGATGTCCATCAACCAAAAATTCCTTGAAATAGTTAAGCCAATTTTCTCCCGCGCGAGGGCAGGTTTGAATAAATTCCATAAAGGCGGTGAGACGATCCAGCGTTGTGGAACTCAGATAATGTTCCATATTGCATGCTTCGGAGTCGGCGGTGTCGAATTCAATTTCCAGGATTTCCGTCAAAAATTTCAGCAATATCTCATGTCGTCGGCGCATTTCCTTTCCGACATCCTCACCGTCTTTGGTCAATTCCACATATTCATATTTTTCATAATTAACCAGCCCCCTGTCATTCAGTGTTTTCAACATGCTGGATACGGTGGGCATTTTGACATCCATCCGTTTGGCGATATCTTTGACCCGAACGACCTTTTTTTCCTGGTCCAGATCGAAAATGGCTTCCAGGTAATCTTCCATGACGGAAGTCAACGGTTTCTCCATTAGGTTGTCTTTAGGGTGAGCTACCATGGTTTATTCCACATGGTTGGTGAAGTGGTAAAATGTTAGATGAATCTATTAATAAAAGTTCTATCTATTGTCAAGGTTTTTTTATAGGGCAATCATGTTGCTGAACTCGAAGAACGTGGCATACAATCAGCAAAAGGGAAAAAATACGGAAGACTGTTATTCCTGAAAAATCTTTATTTCAGGCTGGATCAGGTTGCGATATGGCATCCGGAAAGCCTGCCTGACTTGGCGACGTAAGCATTGTGAAACAGGATGTTATCTTTCATATTGAAAACATAAGATAAAGTTGTGTTTAGTCAAAAAGCGGTGTATTTTTGATGGACCTTTCTTTCGCGTATGATCGGCCATAATCTGAGATAAAAAAGGTCCGTGGACCCAACCATCCTCATAAGAATGGAGAATCGGATCGAAAAAACCGGGACTCCTGGTTACTGATCACGATTTTCAAAAAACTGTCTCCCCGGTTTTCCGGTGGGTCGCCCGGCGGATGACAGGTTGGCCAAAATCATTTTTATTGATAGGTTAACCGCTATTCAGGCAATTGTCTCATGGGTTGGTCCTATTCATACAGTTCTGAAGTGTGGCCCGCACTGCTTACTCTTGCCCTGGTAGTTTATCTTGGCATGTACAGCTGGCAAAGACGCGACATCCCCGCTGCCAGGCCATTCACCCTGGTGTGCGTACTGGGTGTTTGTTGGACGGCAGGTGTGATTCTGGAAATTCTGTCGGTGAGTTTGCCCGTCAAAGTTTTCTGGCTACAGTTCCAGGCCGTATGGCACCTGCCGGCCGTCACCGCCGTGACCTGTTTTATTGTCCAATACGCGGATCTCGGCCGGTTTCTGACGCTTCGAAATTATGTTCTCCTGTCCCTTGTGCCCCTGGCAGGCGCGGCGGTCATGATGACCAACGATTTCCATCACCTGATGTGGACCGGATTTCGGATGAACGGGCAGATTGTTATGTCCCCCGGCAGGCTGTACTGGGGGTTTGTCGGCTATGGGTACGCGATCAGCTTGGTCAACGTGGTTATTCTGCTCCGGTTGGCCATTTTCTCCCCCAGGCACCGGTTGCCGGTTGCCATCATTCTGGGCAGTCAGGTCGTCGCTCGCATCGCTTATGCGATTGACAAACTGCATCCTGACCTGATCGGGTCGGGAGAAAAGGTGCTTCTGGTTGTCGGCTTGATGGCTTTGGCATACGCATTGGCCTTCCTTCGCTTCCATGCAATCGACCCGGTTGCGGCGGCGCGGAACATCGTTCTCGACCAGATGAGGGAAGGGGTATATGTGCTGGATTGTCAGTGGCGCATCGTGTATACGAACCCCATGGCCGCCGCGATTTCCGGAATGTCTGATCGTGATCTGCGACAGAGACATATCGCAGAGGTCATGCCTGTCGATGTCGGCTTTTTGGATCAGATGGAAAGGCAGGGCATCCACCAGTCGGATGTGGCTCTTGGCAAGGATCATTCGGAACGGCGATACAATCTGCTGTTGGCGCCGTTAAAGGGGCGCAAAAAGGAACTGATCGGAAAACTGCTGCTGTTACGAGATATCACCGAGCAATGGCGGGCGCAAAACCGAATTATGGAACAGCAGCGGAAGGTGGCCAAACTGCAGGAACGCGAACATCTCGCCCGTGAACTGCATGACGGTATTGGACAGATCCTTGGGTATGTAAGTATTCAGGTGCAGACAGCGCGTACATGGATGCGAAACGGCAATCTGGAGAAGGCTGGTGTTGTTTTGGACCGGAGTGCGGAAATGGCCAGGGATGCACATGCGGATATTCGTGAGTCGATCCTGACATTACGAACAGGCTCTGAAAAGAAAAAACCCTTTCTGAAACAGGATGGGACTCTGATGGAAAAAGAGGAAAGAACGTAATGAGAATTCTTCTGGTTGATGACAACCGATTGATGCTGGAAGGTCTGCAAAGCCTTCTGGAGGCCCATGAAATTGAAGTCGCCGGAATGGCAATGAATGGACATGAATCTATCGATTTAGCCCGCAGGCTCAATCCTGACGTGATTTTGATGGATATCCGCATGTCGGGTGGAGACGGACTCACAGCCACCCGTGCGATCAAGGCACAAATGCCCGAAGCCCGGATTATTATACTGACCACCTCCTCCGAAGACGAGGATCTGTTTGAGGCGATCAAATCCGGGGCCAGCGGCTATTTGCTGAAGAGCATGGACACGGAGGACCTGATTGAGGCCCTCGAACAGGCCAGGCAGGGCATCCCGCCTTTTTCGCCGGGGCTGGCCGCCAGGCTTCTTGCCGAGTTTGCGCGTACCGGTAGTCTGAAGGAAGCGGCTTCCTCCCCAATACCAGTGAAAACCACCGAGGTCGGGCCCGGTGGAAGGTTGAACTCCCGGCAGATTGAAGTGCTCAAAATGGTTGCTGATGGACTCTCCTATAAAGAAGTAGGCGCCAAGTTGCATCTGAGTCCGCGCACGAT
>CAZTKB010000051.1:0-15640 GCA_964614125.1 uncultured Desulfobacterales bacterium
CTTCCGGAGACAAACGGACATTCAGGGATCTGGCTGGAACATCGATATCAATGATGTCTCCATCTCGTATCCCGGCGATGGGCCCACCGTTGAATGCCTCCATCTCGACATGCCCGATGCTCAGGCCGCTGGTAGCCCCGGAAAACCGGCCGTCCGTAATCAGGGCAACCCGGGTGAATCCGGCGCCTTTGATGGCATCCGTGGGGGTCAGCATTTCAGGCATTCCCGGACCACCCGCAGGTCCCTGATACGGCAGCACAATCACATCGCCCTCGGCGATCCGGCCGGTCTGGATGGCATCCAGCAAATCGGATTCCGTAAAAAATACCTTGGCCGGCCCACTGCAGACCTGCACATCCGAATGCAGGGCAGTCTGCTTGATCACCGCGCTTGAGGCGATATTTCCGGACAGCACCGCGATACCTCCCTCCGGATGGAACGGCCGGTCCACCCCCCGGATAACTTCCGGATCCAAAACTTTTCCTTCCGCTGCCACTTGGGCAATCGATCGGCCATGCACCGTGGGATTGTCTTTCAGCATCACCTGGAGTCGGTTCATCACTGCCGAAACACCCCCAGCCGCATGGATATCGGCCATCTCGCAGGAACCGGCCGGAATGATCGAGCAAAGGTTCGGGGTTTCCCGGGAAATCCGGTCAAATTCCATCACCGGGATATCGATACCAGCCTCGCGGGCAATAGCCGGAATATGGAGAACCGTGTTCGTGGATCCCCCCATCGCCATATCCACGCGGATCGCGTTTTCAAAGGCACCCGGAGTCATAATGGAGCGAGGCCGCAAATCCGCGCGCACCAACTCCACAATCCGCCGTCCGCTCTGATACGCCTGTTCCCGCTTGGAAGGATCCAATGCCGGCGTGGCGGCGCATCCACTCAAAGACATGCCCAGCACCTCGGTCACCACGGCCATCGTGTTGGCCGTATACAACCCCACACAGGATCCCGCGCCACAAACCATGTCCGGCAGTTCGTTTTCCGCCTCCTCCGGTGTCATGGCGCCGGCCTTGACCCGTCCCACCATACCGAATCCCTGAATCGGATGGCACTTTTTCCCTCCCACGACATTGGCTTTCATGGGGCCGCCGGTCAGCATGATAGCCGGCAGATCGAGCCGGGCGGCTGCCATCAGCATGCCCGGCGTGATCTTATCGCAATTGGTCACCCCCACCCATCCGTCCAGGGAGTGAGACAACACCATGATTTCGATGTTGTCGGCGATATGTTCCCGGCTGGGAAGGCTGAGCCGCATTTCCACAAACATGGCGATCCCGTCGCAGACACCAGGCACACCCCATTGAAACGGGACCCCTCCGGCGTCCCGGATTCCGCGGACAACTTCCCGGGTGAGTTCATCCAGATGGATGTGCCCCGGTATCACGGTGTTGAAACTGTTGGCAATCCCGATAAAGGGTTTGTCCGGGTCAAAATCCTGCCGACACAGCCCGGCGGACATCAGAAGGGCCCGGTGAGGCAGGGTCTCCACATTTTTTTTCAATATATCCGAACGCATGGCTACTGCTTTCTATGTGCCCACCGGAGCGGCATCTTCCTTCCGGGGGATAAAAATGGTTGTTTTTCAGGGCAACATATAAATTTACATCGATATTTTCAACGTTTTTGTTCCGTTTTCCAATTTTGCGTTCGGATCATGGAAAGGCTCCTCCGACAAAAAAGGAAAGAACTCGGCGGAAATATCATCAGAGAAATAAACAGGAGAAGGAGAAACAACGTGAAAGGAAAGGCTGAAAAATCAGTTTCGCTATACCGGTTCAAGCCCCCAAAACCCGGGGCCATATTACCGGAGAAACGTCCGCGGGCTCCGCATGCCCGGCTTCGGGGAAAATCGGGATACGGACAACAAACGTGGTCCCCACGCCTTTTTCCGATGAAAAGGTGATGGTTCCCTGGTGCTGCTGCACCACTTTCCGAGCGATGAACAGCCCCAGACCGGTCCCCCGTTGTCCCTTGGAGGAAAAGAACAGCGCGAAAACCCGGTTTTGAACTTCCGGATCCATTCCGATCCCGTTGTCCCGGATTTCAAATACCACCCGACTTTCCTCCTTCCGGACAGTGAATTCGATCCGGTGGGTGTCTCGGGAAGTATCCTCCAGGCAGGCCTCGACCGCATTTTCGAGAATATTGACCAATGCCGTCCGCAACGCCCCCCGGTCTACCATGAATCCGCCCAGATCCGGATCGAACCGGCAAATCCATTCCATAGACAGGTTCCACATCTTGGGATCGACGATTTGCACGACATCGTCGATTACGTTTTGCACATCCGTCATCTCGGGCTGAATCTCGCGTTCCTTGGCATAATACAGAATATCCAGAATCGCATTGCGGATACGATCGGCGATGATCTGGACATCCTCCAGACCGTCTTGCATCAGGGGAATATCCAGTTTGTCCAGTCCCGACCGAATCCGGTAAATGCCACCGTCCAACGCGGTCAGCATTCCCTTGACGGCATGGGAAACGGAACTCATCATCAAGCCGAGAGAGGACAGGTGTTCCTGAAGTTTTCGGATTTGCGTGATATTGGTGGAAAGCTCCATGACCGCGCTGATCCGGCCCTTTTCATCCACCAGAGGGGCCGTTCCCACCAGCAGGTGGATCTGTTCACCGGATCGGCTGGTCACAACCATCTCCCCCTGATGGGGCTGTCCGTCCTGGAATGTTCGGGCCACGGGACAATGAAGGCAGGGTTCAGTCCGCTGGCGGTAGATCTGGAAACACCGGGCACCGGTGCTCTCCCCGAACTCTTCTTTAAAGCGGCGGTTGGAGGCCAGCAAGGTAAATTCCCGATCCTGCACCGTGATATAGCAGGGAGCTTCGTCAAAGAGCTGTTGGTAACGCTTCTCGGTAGCATCCAGCTGGTCCTGAAGCCGTTTGATCTCGGAGATGTCGGCGGATATTTCCAGAACCAGTTCCACATCCCCGTTGCTGTTTCGGATCGGCGCCGTGTGTACCATAACGGATGACTCCACCCCGTCCGGCAACCGGATCCGACGTTTCACCCGCTGCCCCTGTCCGGTGGCGAAGGTCACCCCAACCGGACAGCTCTTGGCCGTTTCCTCCGGCGTGTACACCAACCAACTGGAATCTCCGATTCCCCGGCCCAAGCGGCTACGATAGAGCTGGTTGGTCGCCACGACCTGCAACGCCGGGTTGTGAATCGCCACAAAACACGGCATTTCATTAAAATACCGAAGATCCTCCCCCATGTCGTCGGCCAGATCCCGCATCGCGGAAGAAAGCCCCTCCACCGCCTGATGAATCGCGGTCAGGCGCTCCAGCCGGATCAGGCGGGCGGATTTTTCCTCCACCATTCGTTCCAGATTCTCGGTATAACTTTTCAGCTGTTCCCGCATCACAATCCGGTCCGTGGCGCGTTTCAGGGCGATTTCCAACACCGCATCGTGAATGGGTTTCGTAACGAAATCCGTGGCGTCCAGCTTGAGGCTTTTAATCGCCAGATCCATATCGCCGTGACCGGTGATCATGATCACCTCGGTCTCCGGATTTTCGGCTTTGAGGGCTTTCAGCAGTTGGATGCCGTCCATGCCCGGCATTTTGATATCGGTCAGCACAATCGGAGGGGCATGCGTACGAAAGACGGACAAGGCTTCTTCCCCGCTGGGGGCGGTCAGAACTTCATAGCCCATGTCCATGAGGGAGATCCCCAGTACCTTGCGGATCCCTTCCTCATCATCCACGAGAAGAAGTTTTTTTTCCATGACCGGCTGCCCCGTGTTTGCGTTGCCTTACCCGTTACTCAGACTCCGGCGCACCGCGGCCAGCAATTCGGCCGGGTCCGCCGGTTTCTCCAGATAGGCAGCGGGAGGTGGGATATGATCGGGGAGATGGACATTCAGCATATTCAGATAATGAGCGAATCCGGTTTCTCCCACGGCGGAAAGCATAATAACCGGAATGCCTGCGGTTTTCGGATCGGTTTTGAGATCCCGATACATCTGAACTCCCCCGGCGTCCGGCATCATCACATCCAGGATGATCAAATCCGGCGGCTCCGCCAAAGCCCGGCGAAAACCCTCCTTTCCGTTCCGGCAGGTAACCGGCTGATATCCTCCAGTTTCCAAGACCGTTGAGACGAATATCCGCATGTCCATTTCGTCATCGACAACCAGGATCTTTTTGAGTGCGGCCATTCCGATGTCAGCCTGTCACCTTGTCCGGATGATTGACACTGGCCACCGGGCAGGAGGCTCGCAAAACAACCTGCTCCACCGTGCTTCCCAAAATCGCCTGGTCCGGATCCGTCTCCCGTGCATGATGCGCCATCACGATCAAATCGGCATTTTTGGCACGGGAATATTTCAGGATTTCCACATACGGAATCCCTTCCCAAATATCCATATCGAAATTGTCATAATCCCGAAGATGGGGAAGATAGATTTTTTCCATTTTTTTTCGGGCAGCCGCAATCCGCGCTTCGATGTCCTCCTGGGATACCACCTTCCCGGCATGCATTTCGCTCATGTCCAGGGAATGGAAAATGTATAGTTTGCTTCCGATTTCCTTGGCCAGTTTCGAGGCGAACAAAAACGCCGAGAAAGAGGCCTTGCTGAAATCGGTTCCAAACACGATATTGGAAAAATACCACAGGCACGTCGTACAAGGTCGGCTGACAATCAACACCGGGCAGCGTGCTCCCCGGGCAACATGCTGCATGTTGGTGCCGACCGCACCCCGGTACCTGGCGGCCCCCGTCTCTTCCTGACGGGAATGAGCACCCATAACAATGAGGTCGATATCTTTTTGCCGGGCTTTTCGGAGAATCTCGGTGCTGGGAACCCCGACTACCGCATCAATTTCGCAGTTGGGGCAATCTTTCAGGTATTTGTCATAGGTATTCCGGAGCTCTTCCTTCACCCAGGAAATATAATCCGAATCCACCTGTTCGGCCTGCCCGGTGCGAAAATCGAGTGCCGTTTGGCTGAACCCCCGGGAAGGAAGTCCCAGCACATGGAACGTGAGGATATTGGATTGATATTTCTTGGCGATGTCAAATGCCACATGCGCGGCATTGTCGCAGATGGGCGTTCCGGTGGTGGCAAACAAAATCTTTTCAAACATCGTTACCTCCGCAATCTGCAGGCAGGCGGTGAACCGTGAAAGCTCAACTCCCAGGCAATGGTATCCAACAGTTCAAACAAGGTGAACACGGTTTCGAATTCAAACACATCCACCCGATCCCCAAACACGATGTGCTTCAACTTCCCCAGCCGCAGAGGCATATCCAGAATGCTCTCCAAAGGGCATAGGCGGATCTCCCGGATATCCTCGTTTCCCACAGCCACCAGGGAGTGATAGATCTCCAAGCGCGGTTTTCCCGGAAATCCAATCATTTCAACCGTTTTGGTTACCAGGGTCTCCACGATCTCCGGGTCCCGGCATCCGGTTTCCGGGCATCCGGCCACTTGTTCCATGCAGGTTGGAAAGAACGGATTCAATTCGGCGAGGATGGGATGATTCGCCACCAGCCGGAAGCAGCTTCGAAGAGTACAGCCTTCCGCAAGCCGGACAGGAGCTCCCAGAACCGGCAAAGGCCGGCTGTCAATCATTTTACCATCCTGGGTCAGGCGGCCGTCTGCCGACAATTCGACCGGATTCATGGACACTCTCCGACCGGAAGCCGGCAGAATGCCGGCGAACCGTTTATTCCTCGGGTTTCAGATGATCGGGTACGATAACCATTTTCAAGAGGATCGGTTTCAGAAACGACCATCGGATTCCGACATGGAAAATCTCCTCCATGTCCCGGATGGCATCCCAGCAGTTGTGGCAGGGAGAAATAACCAATTTGGCCCCGGTGGCCAGAATCTGGTCCCGCTTGACTTTCAGGCCGACATTTCGCTGTTCCCGGTATCTTCCCAGACCGTTCATCCCGCCGCCGCCGCCGCAACAGAAGTTGTGTTCCTTGCTGGGCGACATTTCCCGGAAGTCCTCCGCGATATAGCTCATGATCTCGCGCGCGCAGTCCCGAAGTCCCGCATTCCGGATATAGTTGCAGGAATCCTGGTAGGTCACCGGTTCCTTGATCCGTTTGGCCGGATCGATTTTCAATTTTCCGGTGCGCAGCGCTTCCGCAACCCATTCCACATAATGGAAGCTGGGAACCGGCGTTTTTCCGCTTGTCAGGCCGGCCCAATATGGGCCCTCGATAACCGTGGCCCGGTAGGCATGACCACATTCGGTCACCACCATCCGTTTGGGCTTCAGCCGTTCCATGGCATCGTATACGGCCTGAACCTGCATCCGGCAGGCTTCCCAGTCTCCGGCGAACATGGCCAAGCTGGTTTCTTCCCATCCCTCGCTGGGTACCGTCCAATTTTCACCGGCCAGATGAAAGAGGATGGCGGCCTCCGCGAGATCCTCGGGATAGTGCTTGGGCTCCCGGGCATTGACGGTATACATGATATCCGCGTTTTCCTTGTCCACCGGGATCTCCAGTCCGGGCCAGTCCTCTTCGTTTTCTTCGGCCATCCACTGGCAGGTGTCCACCCAGTCTTCCGAGGTGACATCCATCTGGGCCCGGTAAATCCGGTGCATTCCGGATCCGATCTTCAATTCCCACGGAACGAATCCCTGGGAATAACAGATCCCGCGCAGATATCCGAACATGACCCCCATATCGATACCGAAAGGGCAATAAGTTCCACACCGGTTGCAGCAGGTGCATTTCCCCCAGGCGGTATCCATCACCATCTGCATAAAGGCGTTGTCCACATCTCCATTGCGCCGGACAATCTGCCCCAGGGTAGACTGGATCTTGTAGGAGGGAACCTGTTTGGGATCCTTGTTGTTGGCCAGGTAAAAAAAGCAGCTGTCCGCGCACATGCCGCAATGGGCACAGATCTCCAGCCAGGTACGGATCCGGGATTTGCACGTTTTTTCCAATGTTGTCCGCAACGCAGCCCGGTCGACATCCAACCGGTTCATTTCGTCGTAATAGATCTTTCCGCTCTTGTCGGCCAGAAGCGCATGAAGCTCTTCCACGGTGTTGACAGGGCGTCTGTTGCAAAGAGTTCCTTCAGGCATAGTTTTTCCCAGATCTCACAGTTGAGCCGCCGCCCGTGTTACCAGGCGAATCCCTTGTTTTTCATGCCGCCGCGTTTGATTCCGAAATCCATTCCCAATTGAGCCCGGGACAGGAAAAAATTGACAAAATGAGAGAGTTTCGTAAACGGAATGGCGATCAGCATGATCTCTCCGGACAAAATGTGCAGAATCAGCCAGAAATGATAGTCGCCGGCCTGGATATGCGCCAGATACCCGGTAACAAAGGGGGCGACCGCTATCCCCAACACCAGGTAATCATAGGCAGTTGTCAGGATTCGGACTTCCGGAAGCGCTATCCTCCGGAGGACCAGGAACACCGCAGAGATCATCACGAACATGGTCAAAAAATCGGCGACCACCTCCGGAATGGTCCACAACCGAATGCCGAAGCGTTCCCATAACAGTTGATTGTGAGCAATCAGAAATACCGGGGTGACCAGCAATCCGATATGAAAGGTGAAAACCAGAAGGGTCATAAACGGATGGGTGCGCCACCCATGGGTACCATAGGGGAACAGCCAGAACAATATGGATCGCAAAGCCCCCTTGATTCCGTAGGACACGTTCACCGTATAGGTCACTCGATCCAGTTTCCAGTCCAATCCCCGGATATACAGGACAATCCGTGTGATCACACCGAAAAAGAACACGGAAAAAGCCACCCACGCCAGCGGGCCGGTGACAAATTCATACATGGGAAACTCCTTTGGTTACAGAACATCCTCCGGAAGGTCAATGTGCGGAAGATTCCGCATGAGAATCCGGTTCCATCTTTTCATGCACATCATCCCGCTCGGTCAGAAACAGCCAGAAACCCGTGATCGAGCATAACGCGACAATCATCAATAGGTAGGTGACCCCCTTGGTGAAGGTCATAAAATCCTGCAAGGTAAAAAAAGCGCCTTCCATTTTCCGGACAATCCTCCTTCCCTCTACAAAACCGACCCATCCTGCACGTTTTCGTGTATCCGAAATTTCCTCAGTGGGACTTGTACTCCGGATGTTCATAGAGAATCGGCATCCGGCTGACAATGAAGCGGAAGACCAGAATCCCTACCGTGACAATGAACACCGATATCATGATTTCCATCCAGTGCGGAAAATACCGTTGGCTGGAAGGCAGATGCCAGTTAAACGCGATAAGCGAAATATTCAGGCGGTTGATCACGACGCCCAATACCGTCCAGGCGGCGGTCCAGCGGATGAGCCGCACATTGCGGTCCCGGACCCCGACGGCGTACAGGAAACAGGGCAAGGCGACAAAGCCCAACATTTCCACCAGAAACCACGCCCCGTATCCAGTACCCAGGTAATGCCACGTGTTGGCGGTCGACATTCCGATGATCTTGATGATGAAATACCCAGCCAGCACCAGAGACGCCGCTTTTCCGAATCCCAGCGTGACCCCTTCATTCTCCCGGAGATGGGTTTCATCCATCTTCCCGTGGAAATAACGGTGGGACAATGTGCTTTCGAACAGCACCATCGAAAGGCCGGCGATGATGCTCGAGACAAAAAAGAAGACCGGAAGATAGGACGAATACCACAACGGATGAAGTTTGGACGGCGCGATCAGGTACAGCGCCCCAAGAGAAGACTGATGCAGGGTTGACAGCACCACGCCAAAAATAGTCAGCAGCATGGTCAGACGAACCACGATGGTCCGAGCCCGTTTCAGCCCCAGCCACTCCATGGCCGCCGGGGAGAATTCGATGAACAGGACAGTGAGATACAGGGCCACGCAGGCACCCACTTCGAACAGCAGGGAGGTTGTTCCGGGCTGCACGACAAACGGATACGGCAGCCTCCACGGCCGCCCCACATCGTAATGCAGGGCGAAAACCACCAGGGCATAGCCCAGAAATCCCGTCAGGATGGCCGGCCGAACAGCCGAGTGATATCGTTTGAGACCGAAGATATAGACAGCGGCAGAAGTCACGTAGCCGCCCGCGGCCAACGCGACCCCGCACAACAGGTCAAACCCGATCCAAATCCCCCAGGGATTGTCGTCGGTCAGGTTGCTGACCGCGGCCAGTCCGCCCGTGAACCGTAAAACGGTGAGAACCAGGCCGACCAACAAAATAACGCCGGTCACCACATGAAACGGAGAGGCCCACGATTTGTTCAGGGTAACGGTTTTTTCAGACATCAGGATTTCACCTCCTGTTGGGCCTTGGCGGCATCCTCCAACGCTTTTTTGACGGCCTGCTTCACGGCAGTTTCCTTTTCCTTACCGGCCTTTTCCAAAGCCTCCGCCAATTCCTTCTCCGCCTGGGCGCGCTCGAAAGCCACCGCCTGTCGCACCGCTTCCCGGCGTTCTTCGGCCGAGATCTTTTCCTTTCTCTGGCTGATGGCATAGATTCCGGTAAGGAGTACCGGCCAGAGTCCAACCACGATCGGTACAGCTCCCAGGGCCCCGGCAGTCAACTCCGGTGCCGGAGTGACGCCCAAATCCTCCCGCATACCGACCTGATGGAAAGGTACCCCGGAAAGATACAGCCAACTGGTACCTCCCATCTCGTTTTCCCCATAAATATGGTCGATATACCGCCCCGGGTTCCGCCGGATCCGTTCCCGGGCCAGCGCCAGCAGATCCTTTCTTTTCCCGAAGGTCAACGCCTCCTTGGGGCAAGCTTCCACGCAGCCCGGCAGCAATCCTTTCTGTATCCGGGGATGACAAAGTGTGCACTTCATCACCCGGGGAGTCAGCGGCTCGTCATATTCGTAGGTTGGAATTTCGAACGGGCAGGCCACCATGCAATACCGGCAGCCCACACAAACGGAATGATCATACACCACCGCTCCTTCGGGAGTCTTGGTAAAAGCCCGTACGAAACAGGCGGAAGCGCAGGCCGGTTCCAGACAGTGGTTACATTGTTTTTTGACGAATACCGGACGGTTGGATCCCTGGACGTTGGAAAACCGATTGACAACCGTAAAGGTTTTGGCATGAGTACGGCGCGGTTGGTCCAGAACCGTCAAGTCCTGGAAAGGCCGGTCCGGCGGCGGCAGCTCGTTGACCTTGTTGCACGCGGCTTCGCACGCTCGGCATCCCACACACAGGGTGATATCGTGCAGAACCGCGTTGCTGTCAGGATACCCCGTAAAATGGGCATTCCCGGCGGCTTCCGACCGACGCCCCAGCAGCGTACCGGCCCCCGCGGCCCCCATCCACCCCAAAAACCGTCTTCTTGTTACCGACATATGGATACCTCTATCAGCTTTTTTCCTTGTGGCATTCCGTACAGCCCATTGGTTTTTCGATATTCATCGCCTGGTGACAGCCCATGCACTGCTGATGGTAGGCCCCCAACAACCCCGGAACCTTCGGATTCGCCTCGTTGAAGGGCTTCCCATGGCAACTGCGGCAGGTCGGCGGTGTCAAGGACGCCGGACTGTTGTGATGGCATCCCTGGCAGATGGTCATCTGGCTGTTGTGAAAATATCCGGCGATCCGATTGGCACTGCTGTTTTTAAGCAACGTGGCCGCGATTTTCCGATGGGGGAATTCAACCGGCTCGTATTCATGGGAAAGAACCCGGATGGTCACTTTTTCCGGTATGGCGGCCGGGTCGGGATCCGCGAATTCCGGCTTGACCGGAGATCGGGATTCCAAAATCGCCCGGGCCGTGTGGATCTCCTGCTCGGGTGTCAATTTCTCCTTGGAATCGGGCACCGGCGCCGAATGGCAGGCCACGCATCCGGATGAGTCCATGGTACCGGGCTTCAGAAAGGTATGGCAGCCGGCGCAGGATTCCGCGGCCTTGGTGCGATTATGGCACCCGGTGCAGCTCTCCTCGGCATCCCGTTGATGCATGGCCCGTTCCAAGGTCACCCACTTGCCTTCTTTGGAACCCTGCCGTGTATGGCAGGTGTTGCAGGCCGACATGGCCTCGTGGTGGCAAACCCGGCAGGTATCGTTGGCGGCCTCATGCGCCTTATGGTCAAAAGGAACCAGTTTCATGCGCCCTTTGGGTTCCAACACCTCTTTTTCACCCTTCAACAGGACGATATCGGGCTGTTTCCGGTCCAGACGCGGGACATCTTTGACCTTTTCGATCAGGGATTGCTCCTCGGGGTCATGACATCCGGCGCAAGTGACAGGCCCGCTTTTCTTTTTCGCGGCCAGGGTCTTGCGGTGGCAGTCCAGACAACCGATATGAGAGGCTTCCCGGCCCGAAACGCGGTTTCCGGAAGTCACCTCCTTGTGACAATAGTAGCAGGATCCCTCTTTCCCCTTGGCGACCACCAGTTGTTTGCTCTGCTCGTCATATTCGTGATGGCAAAGCTCACATTTGTTTTCGTTGGCCTTCGTATGACGGTAATGAAGGGATTTATCGAAGGGGATGGGTACACGGGAGGATTGATAGCGCGGAGATTCCCGATGGCATTCCCCGCAAGTGACCGGACCGGATTTCTCGCTACTGGCTGCAGTCTCCCGGTGACATTCGATACAACGCGCATGATAGATGTCAGTGGTTTCCTGTTTGGAGCCGTCTTCTATCCGCTGAAATTTCAGGGAGAGCCTGTTTTTTTCCGGCAAGTGGCAGACCGTGCAGTCTTTCTGTTTTTTTTCCAGGGTCTGGGTGTGAAGGTCGTGCGGGAATTCGACCGGCGGGCGTTCCAACCTTCCGTGGGCCTTCAGGGTATCCACGACGATCACATCCGGCCGGCCGACATCGGAGCCTTCCGGAGAACCTTCCCGGCCGTAGGCACCGATGCCCAGCAAGAATATTCCGGCAATAACTCCAGGCAGGATTACCCTGAGCGCAAAAGATCCGGCTTTCCCCATAATTACGGTTCCTTTGATTGGTTATTGTGTGTCATCGAACAAAGAGCCACACGGACGGGAGACCAAGAGTCCGTTGTGGAAATATCCGTGTCCCCTCAGATATGCAAATTTTATACCCAAAATCCTCTATTGCGCTATCTGATTGATATGCTATGATATCATCCGGATTGCAAAAAGGAAAGAACCGAATGAATGTATAAGGAATCCATACCATTCGTTTTCCCCCCGCCCCTGCGGCCGAGATGTTGAAACAGGATTTCCAATGGTATCCAAACGGGTTACGGTGTTTTTTCCGAATCTCGGAACCATGTGGAAACATGTATTTATATAATATACATAATGTATTTTTTATTTGTACATCCTATCGGGAGGATGCATGAAAAAAACGGATTGGAAATTTATCATCAACCTGCTGATGTTTGTAGATTTCTGTTCCCTGCTGGCCATCGGCCTGTTGATGGCGTTCGTCATGCCCGGAAGATCCGGCCAGGCCGCCCGGTATTTCCTGGGCCTGCACCGTCACGAATGGGGCAGCATCCACTTATATCTGGCCTATATCCTCACCGCACTGGTCATTCTTCATTTGGCAATGGGGTTCCCCTGGATCCGAAATGCCATCCAGACACGATTCGGCGGCCAATGGAAACGGATGGCGGCGGTTCTCGGGGGGACTTGGGCGGTGTTGCTGTTTGTCTGTTGGTTGATTGCGCTCATCAACTAGGCGAAAAGCGCACCTGGTTGTTGACTAGGCGTCATCCCGGACGGAAGTCTCCAGTTTGAGCCCGTATTTCTCCATCTTGGCATGGAGCGTGGGCCGGGAAAGGCCCAAAATCTTGGCGGCCCGGCTTCGATTGCCGCCGGAGACGTTTAACGCCTCGCTGATAAAATGCCGGGCCAGATTGTCCATGAATTCCTCGAAAAGATTGTCTCCGGTTCCGGAAACAATGGCATGACGAAAAATCCGACGAAGCACCTGCTCCTCTTTCTCACCGTTTTCTTCGGTCTGGGCCGGGCCATGCTCACTGATGGCCTTGGCGATATCCTCGGCACATAGGGGTGCCCCGCGGTTGAAAATCACCGTTTTCTGAATGACATTGGCCAGTTCCCGTACATTCCCGGGCCAGGGATACTGGTTCAGGATCGCCTGGGCTTCCGTAGTGATACGCGGCCGGTCGATTCCGATTTCTCCGGCGAACCGGGCCAGAAAATATTCGGTCAACAGCGGGATATCGCCGGTTCTCTGGCTCAAAGGAGGCAGCCGGATAGTGACCACCTTCAACCGGTAATAGAGATCTTCCCGGAACCGCCCTGCCTCGATGGCTGCCTCCAGATCCCGGTTGGTCGCCGCAATGATCCGGACATCGACCGGAATGGTTTCCCTTCCTCCCAGGCGTTCGATGCTCTTTTCCTGCAGCAGCCGCAGCATCTTGGACTGCAGGGAAAACGGCATGTCCCCGATCTCATCCAGAAACACGGTCCCTCCGTCCGCCTGCTCCAATTTGCCCACCCGTCGGTGGCTGGCACCGGTGAAGGCCCCCTTTTCATATCCGAAGAGCTCACTTTCCAATAAACTTTCCGGAATCGCCACACAATTGATAACCAGAAACGGCTTTTGGGAACGCAGGCTGTGCTGATAAATGGCACGTGCCACCAGTTCCTTTCCGGTCCCCGAATCCCCCCGGACCAGCACGGTGGCATCTGTGGAAGCCACCCGCCCGATGGCCTTGTACACCTCCTGCATCGGAGCGCTCCGGCCGATGATGGCATCCCGGTGGGTCGTGTCCGGCGCACCGTCCATGTCGATGGGAGATCGCATGAACCTTCCCGCTTCCAGCGCCTGGGTAATTACGGTGAGCATGGCCGGTATTTCGAACGGCTTGAGAATATAATCGAACGCCCCGATCTTGGTGGCTTCAATAGCAGTTTCCGTGGTTCCGTAAGCCGTCATGATGATCACGGGCAGTTTGGGCTCGATCTCGTGAATCATCCGAAAAGTTTCAAATCCATTGATTCCCGGCAGCCTCATATCCAGAATCACCAAGTCCGGAGTCCGTTTTTGGATCAGCGCGATACCCGCCTCTCCGGAAGCTGCGCTGGACACTTGATACCCTTCCTCGGCCAACAGCTTGTGAAAGCTTTTCCGAAGCTGGTCGTCATCGTCGATGATGAGGATATGGCTCATCGTTGTCCCCGTTCCAAAAGAATGCGTCCTTCCATGTCATCCGAAACCGGAAGCGTAATGATAAATTCCGCACCCTCGCCCTCCAGAGACCGGACATCCAGCCGGCCGCCATGTTCCTCGATGATACGCGACGCGATACTCAGCCCCAATCCGGTTCCTTCCTCTTTGGTGGTGAAAAAGGGCTGCAGAACCTTCTCCAGCAATTCGGGGGCAATCCCCGGACCGTTGTCGCTGATCCGAATCACCACCCCAGCCGTTCGATTCCGGTCCGCCATAATCTCTTCCCGGATCAGGATATGTCCCCCCTTTTTCATGGCCTCGCAGGCGTTTACCATCAGATTTACCAGCACCTCCTTCAGTTGTTCGGAATCGATCAGGATTTCAGGGAGCATTGCCTTCCGGACGACATCCACGTCCACCTCGTAAGAGGCCAGCCGGTGCTTCATCAGCTGGATCGCCATATCCACAACCACAGAGGGGCTGATCCGGTGCATCTTCAGCTTGGGAGGACGAGAAAATTCCAGGAAGTTTTGGACAATCGTATCGATATGTCGAATTTCCTGGGAAATCACATCAAAATCATCCTGCTGGGTTTCATTGAGCTGAATGGATCTGCCCAGGGAGAACAGACGCATTTTGACAGAGGTGAAGGGGTTGCGAATGCTGTGCGCCATGCCGGCGGCCAGCTTGCCCACCAAGGCCATTTTTTCCGCCTGCAGCAAGGTTTCCCGGCTTTTCTGCAACTCATGGTGGGTCTGATCCGCATCCTCGATCAAACCACGAACGCCCAGGCTCAACGCCTGTATTTCGCTCCAAGTCTGTTGAGGCAGGTTTCCTCCGCCGACTTCCATGGTCAGCTTTCGCACCGGACGCAAAATATGGTTCACCAAAAACACCATCAACGACAGGGCCAAACCAATCCCCGCCAGAATCGCTGCAGCGGCGACAAACCGCAACTGACCGGCCCGCTCCTGGACGTTTTCCCCGGCCAGGCGAATATTGTCCTTATAAATATCCTTGAAAGATTCACATAGATTCAGGAGAACAAAAAATCGGTTTCGGACCTCCCGGTGAAGGGCCTCCCCTTCCGCCGGGGTACCGGATTTGTAATATCCGATCACCCGGTCTTTATCGATAATATATTGCTGGTACTCCGTTTCGATGCGGGATATGATATTACGCTGAGCGTCCGTGGTCATCAGCTTCCGGGCGTCCGTCAATTTTTCCCGGAAAATCTGCCGGTATTCCCCCAACTGGCGAAGCCATTCCGGATCGTGATCCTGGAAGAAATAGGACACAAAACCTTTCTGCCGGGACAGCGCGTTTTCCATGGCTTCCGCGGCCTGAAATGCGGGCAAATGCCGGTTGGTGATGGATTCCAGGATGGACTCCATTTCGAAGGTATACCACACCATCACGATTCCACCACCCACCGTAATCATCATGATGGAGACAATAATCAGATACAGTCTGGCTTGCAAATTCAGTTTTTTCCACATGCGGGCTCCGCGTTCTGTGGACAAATCGGGTGCAGGTTTGGAGAATTCATGAGAATCTTG
>CAZTKB010000052.1:0-15593 GCA_964614125.1 uncultured Desulfobacterales bacterium
GGTTGATTCATCCAAACCGGTCGGTTGTCTCGGTCCATTTCGACGGAATCCCCCCTGTCCGATCCGTCTGCGGGTGCCGCATCCGAGTTCTTTTCCAAAAGAAAGCGGGATCGGTCCCCCGGGACGGCGGGCTGAAAAACCGTTTGCCAATCCGGGAGTGCAGTCCTTTGACGAAGCCATAGATTTCCCAAATCCCCACTTTTATTTTTCAAGGTTTTATGGGATAATATGAAGATATTCGGTTCCATAAGGGACTTACAGAAGATGCCGAAGGCGAGAGGTCGGCACGATCATGAAACGAACCGGTTTCTGAAGAGGAACGAATCCATGGGAAAACCCAAGTTGAAAGAGCATATCATCAACCGGGACTGGTGCAAGGGGTGCGGAATCTGCGTGGAATTCTGTCCCAAGAAGGTACTGGAACTGGATGAAATGGAAAAGGCCGTGGCAGCCCGGCCGGAGGACTGCATCTGTTGCCGGTTGTGCGAGCTGCGTTGTCCGGATCTGGCCATCGAAATCATCACAGAGGAAGAGGCGCCATGACGAACGGAACGATTAAGTTTATTCAAGGCAACGAGGTGTGTGTCGAGGCGGCGTTGTATGCCGGGCTGGATTTTTTTGCGGGATATCCGATCACCCCGTCCACCGAGATCGCGGAACATTTGGCCGAGCGGCTTCCGCGGCTTGGAAGGAAATTCATCCAGATGGAAGACGAGATCGCTTCCCTGTGTGCGATCATTGGGGCGTCTTTGACCGGAAACAAGGTCATGACCGCCACCAGCGGTCCTGGGTTTTCCCTGATGCAGGAAGCACTCGGTTATGCGGTCATGGCGGAGATTCCGTCTGTGATCGTGAATGTGCAGCGGGGCGGACCATCCACCGGATTGCCCACCCATGTCAGCCAGGGAGACGTGAACCAAGCCCGCTGGGGGACGCACGGCGATCATGCCATCATCACCCTCACCGCATCCAACCACCAGGATGTATTCGCCATGACGGTGGAGGCATTCAATATGGCGGAAACCTATCGAACTCCGGTAGTTCTCCTGTTTGACGAAGTGGTGGGTCATATGCGGGAAAAGGTTGTCATTCCGGACCCCGGAGCCGTACCTCTGGTTGATCGGCTCCGTACATCGGTCAAAGAAGGCATCGACTATCATCCGTATCTACCCCGGGAGGACGGCCGTCTGCCGATGTCGGATTTTGGTGGTGTTCACCGCTACAATGTCACGGGCCTGGTTCATGACATGTGGGGATTTCCCTCCGGCAATCCCCAGGTGGTGCAGGGATTGTTGCGTCATCTGGTGGACAAGATCCACAACAATGTCCCGGAGATTTCCCGGTATAAAACCTATTTTACCGAGGACGCGGATTGCATGCTGATTTCTTATGGATCTTCCGCCCGATCGGCGCTGCATGTGGTGATGAACCGGAGAAAACGGGGAGAAAAGCTGGGTCTTCTGGAACTTCAGACCCTGTGGCCGTTTCCGGAACATATCGTCCGCGAAGTATGCGCCCATGCGGAATATGTGGTGGTAGTGGAAATGAATATGGGCCAGGTTTTGGAACAGGTGAAACTGGCTCTTGGCCGGGACCGGAAAGTGTTCCTGGCGAACCGGATCGATGGTGTTTTTATCAATCCGACGGATATCCGAAACATTCTCCGGGTGATCCAGGGAAAGGGGGTCTAAACCATGTCGATCCGTAATTATATTCGAGAGCGGTTTTTCCCGCATATGTGGTGCCCGGGGTGCGGTCATGGGGTGGTGCTGAACGCCATGTTGCACGCCATCGACCGACTGGGATTGAAAAAGAACGATATCGTGATGGTTTCGGGTATCGGGTGTTCTTCCCGGATATCCGGTTATGTGGATTTCCATACCCTGCACACGATTCACGGACGGGCCTTGGCCTTTGCTACGGGTGTGAAAATGAGTCGCCCGGAACTGAACCTGATTGTTCCGATGGGAGACGGAGACGCACTGGCCATCGGCGGCAACCATTTCATTCATGCCGCCCGGCGTAATATCGATATGACCGCGATCGTAATGAACAACCGAATTTACGGCATGACCGGCGGCCAGTATTCCCCCCTGTCCGGGCAGGGAATCCTGGCCACCACTTCCCCGTACCGGAATATCGACCAGGGCTTTGATATTGTGAATCTGGCCACCGCAGCCGGAGCTTCGTTTGTAGCCCGAACCACCACGTTCCATGTACAGCAGATCACGGATGTTCTGTGTGAAGCAATTACCCATAAAGGGTTTTCGGTGGTGGAAGTTATGTCTCAATGTCCCACCTATTTTGGGCGGAAGAACCGGGAAGGTGGCGCGGTGGATATGATGAAACTCATGAAGGAAAAAACGACACCCATTGGCTCCAAAGCGTCTCAGGAGAATTCAGAGTTGATCCAACGCGGCATTTTTGTACAGAAGGAACAGCCGGAGTATTGCAGGGAGTATCAACGGGTCATCGAAGCGGCGATGAAGGGGAGATAACCATGGAACGATGCAGAATGGTGTTTTCCGGCTCCGGAGGGCAGGGAGTAATCACCGCGGCTATCATCTTGGCCGAAGCAGCGGTGTTGTATGAGAATCTGACGGCTGTCCAGTCCCAGTCCTATGGCCCCGAAGCCCGGGGAGGATCCACGCGGACCGATGTGATCATCGCCGATTCGGAAATTTATTTCCCCAAAGTCACACAGCCGAACGTGCTGGTGTGTCTGACTCAGGAAGCCTATGGGAAATTTTACCCGATCATACGGCCGTGGGGCATGCTGATCACCGATCCGCGCTATGTCCGAACGGAGAAAAAAGTCGACGCCCGGCAATATGAACTTCCGATGCATCAGACCGTGATGGAAAAAATCGGAAAACCGATCGTCACCAACATCTGTATGCTGGGAGCGGTGATCGGTCTGACCCAACTGGTCCGGCCCGAATCCGTCATGCGGGTCCTGGAAACCCGGGTACCCGGTCAATTTTTGGAAATGAACCGGCAGGCACTTTCCCTGGGCCTGTCTCTGGCCCAACAGGTTTGATGGCTGCCGCTGTAGAAAAACTTCCGGTGGCGTTTCGGTGGGGAGTGCTTGTTTCATGAATTCAGACCAAACCAAGGTGATGTCCTTGGGAGAGGCGGTGGACCGGTATGTATTCGACGGGTGTCATATGTCGATCGGCGGCTTTACCATCAATCGAAATCCCATGGCAGCGGTGTATGAAATAATTCGTCAAAGAAAAAAACATATCCACCTGTATGCCCATTCCAACGGGCAGGGGGTGGAGTAACTGATCGGTGCCGGGTTCGTTGACCGATGGGAGATTGCCTATGCCGGCAGCGGCCGGTTCGCCCCGACATGTGTCCGGTTTAAAAAGGCCGTTCAAAACGGGGATCTGGATGTGGAGGACTATTCCAACTACCAGATGACCCTGCGGTTTCTGGCGGGTGCGATGGGAATTCCCTTTCTACCCACCCGGTCATCACTTGGAACGGATATCATCGATAAATGGGGCTTTTCCCCGGAATTGCGGGAATCCAGCGACCGGATGCCGGATCAGAAACTGGTGGTGATGGACAATCCCTTCGGGAACTGGGGAAACGCCCCCCGGTTGGTCCTCGTTCCCGCCATTACCACGGACGTGACGTTCATTCATGTGCAACGGGCCGACATCCAGGGGACCGCACGTATGGAAGGGCTGACGTTTTCGGATGTCGAACAGGCCAAGTCCGCTCGCCATCTCGTGGTGACCTGCGAGGAACTGATTCAGGACGACAGCCTGAAACAGAATCCGGACAGCAATCAGATTCCTCATTTTTGTGTGTCAGCTGTGGTCCATGTGCCCTGGGGCGCGTACCCAACGGCCTGCTACCACCATTACGATTACGATCCGGCATATCTCAACGAATATCGGAAATCCGCGGAAGACGATCAGCTGTATTCGGCATATTTGAATAAATACGTCTATGGGGTGAGGGATCATGCTTTCATGTTGGGTCTTCGAGAGGCGGATTCCCTTTCAGCGATTCAGGCCGATTCCCGTACCGGCTATGCCGTCGGGCTGGACAGGCGTTAGGAGGTTGAGATGCCGGACTACACATTGAAAGAACTGATGACCATCGCCGCTGCCCGGGAAATTCGGGACGGTGATATCGTATTCTGCGGAACCGGTATTTCGATGCTGGCTGCCATGGCGGCGAAGCATATCTGTGCGCCGAACAGCACGATTTTTTTCGAAACCGGCGCGATCGATTCCATTTTGGAGGAGGTTCCTTTGGCCGTAGCCGACCCGCGGGTCATGTATTGGACATCGGTCAACGGCAACCTGGCCGACTCATTTGCGACCATGCAGAACCGGTTTACCGGGCCCCGGGTGGTGGGTATTCTCGGAGCAGCCCAGATCGACCGGTTCGGAAACCTGAATTCCACCTGCATCGGAGACTATCATCTGCCCCGCACGCGGTTTTCGGGAAGCGGCGGCGCCTGTGACGTTGGCTCTTTTGTGAATCGTACCATCACCTTCATGCAGCATGAAAAACGGAAATTCGTCCCCAAATTGGACTACCTGACCTGCCCGGGCTATCTGGACGGACCGAACGGGCGGGAAAACGCGGGCCTTCCGGAAGGCGGGCCCATGTCGGTGATTACCAACATGGCCACCATGGGATTTGACGAAACGACCCGGGAAATGGTTTTGACCGGATATTTCCCGGGTATTACGCCCCAGCGGATTCTGGACAACATGGGGTTTGAGATCGATGTGTCTCGCGCGGTGGAGGTTGATCCGCCTACCGAGGCGGAATTGCGGATTCTGCGGGAGCGATGCGACCCGCAGCGACTGATCCTGTAAGATTGGTGTAAGAAAACGGCGGAGGATTCGCCGCCGTTTTGGATGATTCCCGCGTTTTCTGCCGCCTTTCCCACACTTTCACCCGGAAACGGAATTCGGACATCATCCGGCGCTTTTTTCCATCATGGCTTTCAACTCACCTCCCTCAATCGTCTCTTTCTCTAGCAAGAGGGAAAACGCTTGTTTCAAAAGATCTTTTCGAGATTGCAGGATTTCCAGGGATTTTTGATATTGGTTTTCGATGATTTCCTGAATTTCCGTGTCGATCGCCTCCGCCGTCGCCTCGCTGTATTCATTCTGGCCTTCCGGCATCATGTTCAGAAACTGAGAGCGCTGTCCCTTGGCGAAATATACCTGCCCGAGCTTGGGACTCATGCCGTATTCCTTGACCATGCTGCGGGCGATGTCGGTTGCGCGGGACAGGTCGTTGTGGGCGCCGGTGGAAATTTCCCCGAACACCACCTCCTCCGCCGCCCGTCCACCGAGAAGAGTGGCGATTTTGTTCAGCAATTCCCCCTTTTTCATGAGGTAGCGGTCTTCGGTCGGGGCCTGCATGGTGTATCCCAGGGCTGCGATGCCGCGCGGGATGATCGTAACCTTCTGCACCGGGTCAGTTCCGGGAAGTGACATGGCGACAATCGCGTGCCCGAGTTCGTGGTAGGCCACAATTTCTTTTTCCATCGGGTTGATGAGGCGGTTTTTCTTCTCCAACCCCGCGATGATCCGTTCCACGGCTTCCGTGAACTCGCTCATTCCCACGCGTTCCTTGTTCCGGCGTGCCGTGAGAAGGGTAGCCTCGTTGATCAGGTTCTCGAGATCCGCTCCGACCATGCCCGATGTCATGGCGGCGATTTTTTCCACATCCACATCCGAGTCCACCGTCACTTTTTTCAGATGAACCAGAAGGATGTCTTCCCTCCCTTTTTTGTCCGGCCGGTCTACCAGTATCTGGCGGTCAAACCGCCCGGGCCGAAGCAGGGCCGGATCCAGAATTTCGGGTCGGTTGGTCGCCGCCATCAGAATTACGCCGGCTCTGGGGTCAAATCCGTCCATTTCCACCAGCAACTGGTTCAATGTCTGTTCCCGTTCGTCATGCCCGCCCATCCCGCTGAACCCTCTGGCTTTTCCCAAAGCATCCAACTCATCGATGAATATAATACATGGGGCTTTTTCCTTGGCCTGTGTGAACAGGTCCCGTACCCGTGCGGCACCCAGACCCACGAACATTTCCACAAATTCAGAGCCGCTGAGGCTGAAAAACGGAACCTTGCTTTCCCCGGCAACGGCTTTGGCCAAAAGGGTTTTTCCGGTACCCGGAGGCCCTACCAGTAAAATTCCCTTGGGCATCTTGCCGCCGATTTTGGTATACCGCTCCGGTTCTTTCAGAAATTCCACGATTTCCACCAGTTCTGTTTTCGCTTCGTCTACCCCGGCAACATCCGTAAACCGGATGTTGAGCTCGTTTTCCATGTAGATTTTGGCTTTGTTCTTACCCAGAGTCATAAATCCGCCCTGGGCGCCCTGCATCTTCTTGAATGCGAAAAACCAGATACCGAAAAAAATCAAAATCGGCATGAACCAGGAAAAGAGATCGCGCAGAAAGGTGGATTCAATTTCCCCCTTAAAAGTCACATGATACTGTTCCAACATACCGGACAGATCCGGATCCACCCGAATGGTGCGAAACATCTCGGTTTCGCCGTCCTGAGTGACCCGTTTCCCCTGGATCTGGTTGGCCGTGATGGCTATTTCCGTGATCTTGTTTTCCTTGAGCTGGTTGATGAATTCGCTGTACGGAATGACCCGGATGGACATGGTGGACATCATCAGATTTTGCAGGATCAATACCCCCCAGATCGCCAGCAGGATATATCCGATTGAAAATTTATGATGCTTTTCCATTTATGGCTCCTTTACCTCGTGAATGCATGATCCTGCCGACGTGTCCGGTCGGTATGGTTTCACCGATGGAAACAGATCTCTATGGGTATGCGGGATGAATTTGGCCGCGCTGAAGCGGTTCATGAAATCCGCGTTGACGTTCAGCTCCAGGTAGGTGATGCTTTTCTGAATTTCTTCGATTTCAGCCATCCAGCATGGATATTCCAGCACCATGGATGCGCCTTCCAGGCTGCTGTTCCCCAGCACGCGGTAGGAAGAAAGAGGCAAGTCCGGAATCATTCCAATCGTGACTGCAGAAATCGGATCGATGTGGTATCCGAAGGTTCCCGCAATGAGGAACGTGTGTAAATCCCGGGGAGTCATGCCGACCGATCCGGTAATGGTTTCCAGGATGGTGTACATTGCGGCCTTCGACCGGATCAGACTGTCCAGGTCCGCCTGGGTGATGGTCAGGTCATTTCCGGTTCCGGATTCCGATTGGTTGACCAAGGTCAGCTTCGGCAATCCCTCCTGAAGGCTAAGACGGTTTTTGCATGAATTCGAAACAAACTTTCCCCGGATGTCGATCATGCCCGAAAGAAACAGTTGTGCCGCCAGATCGATGAGGCCGGAACCGCAAATTCCGATCGGGGCGATGCCACCGATGGTGTGGTATTCCATTTCCCGGGTCTTCGGATGGATGCGTATGCGGTCGATGACACCCGGACCGGCGGTCATACCCATGTGTGTCACCCCTCCCTCCAGCGCCGGGCCTGCCGCTCCGGCACAGGCGATCATCCAGGACCGGTTTCCGAGGACCACTTCCGCATTGGTGCCAACATCCACCAGGACCGCGGTCTCATCCCGGCGGTGCAAACCGGAATAGAGAATACCAGAGATGAGGTCTCCCCCGAAATAACTCCCAATATTCGGAAACAGGAAAACCTGGCCGAAGGGGTGGATCGAAACGCCGATTTCTGTGGCTGACACCACATCCGGATGATTGGTTACCGGCGTGTAGGGTTCCCGGATCAGCCATTTGGATTCCAACCCCAGAAACAAATGGGTCATGGCGGTGTTTCCGGCAACGCTCATCAGGTAGACCAATGTATGCGAAAGACCTTGGCTCCGGCACAGCAACGCGGCCTGATGGTTGACAGCGGATACGACAGCCTGTTGCAGCCGCTCCTTTCCTTCTTTTCGGTCCGCATAGTGGATCCGGGTCAGAATATCCGGCCCGACAGCGATCTGCGGGTTGTCAAAGGAGGTTTCCCCCAGGGCTTTTCGGGAAACCAGGTCCATGAGACGCATCACCACGCGCGTGGTTCCAAGGTCAACGGCCAGGCCCAAAAAGGACTGGTCGTTGCTTTTCCCGGGTACCACGTCCACCAGAAACCATCCCAAAGCCCGCCGGAACAGCACGCAGGTAACCTCGTATCCGGTTTCTCGAAGAGTACCCGGCAGGTGTTTCAGGATGCGATGGTCACAGGCTATCCGGTCCGTGCGGCATTGGATGGCCAGTTGGCGGAGGAGTCGATCCGCATCCGCGGTATTGTCCCGGATCGACGGCTGCGGAAGGGAGATCCGAACGATCCAAGAGGAAAAAGAGTCCGTTTCCATCGACATGTCGGTCTTTCCATATGCCTGTTTTTCTCGGGAAAACGGGAGGCATACCACGAGGGGAACCCGATGCCCGAAAAAAGAAATGCTTGACGGTAGGCCCTGTTATCCCATAATTAGAAACAGGTCTCAAGTGATTTTCCACATCCGGCCACATGCGGGCTGGATGTACCCACCTTTTTTCTTCGATTTTCCACCGGGAGGCGAACATGAAAGATATGGGAGAGATGTTGCTGCGCCGGGAGGCGTTTTCGGAAATTGTCATGGGAAACACGGCCCTGGTACGGGCCATGGTGGAAACGGGTACCCGTGTGGTCTCATCCTACCCCGGATCCCCCACCCCGGAGATCGCCGAAGCGATCGCATCGATCGACCCCACCCATCGGCCGTTTTATTTCGAATTTTCGACCAACGAAAAGGTGGCGACCGAAGTGGCCTACGGAGCGGCGGTGAACGGGCACCTGTCGTGCGTCTTTTTCAAGAGCGTTGGTCTCAATGTGGCCTCGGATACCTTTGTCCAATTGGGCCACATGAACATCATCGGCGGCATGATCGTGGTTCTGGGGGATGACCCGGGTGCCAACTCCTCCCAGAACGAGCAGGACAACCGCCATTATGCCCGAATGAGCTACACACCGGTTTTGGAACCCGCCTCTCCCCAGGAGGTAGTTGCCTTTTACCGGGCTGCCGCGGATCTGTCCCGGAGGCACGGGATGCCGGTCATCCTGCGGCTGACCACCCATGTCTGCCATGCCAAGGAACGGGTTTCGTTTCGAAAATGGTCCCCGGGCCCGGTGGATCGTTCCCCTCGGTTTGATCCGGCCAACGGCCCCTATATCCCCATCACCGCTGCCGTGTTTCCGATGAAGCGGCGCGCCCTCCAGCGCCTGGCCACGGTCCGGCAGTGGGCCGAAACCCCGGATATCCATACCCGGATCGATCACCACCATGGAACCCGGGGGATCATCACCGCAGGACTCCCGTTTCTGTCTCTGATGGACGTTCTGGAGACCGTGGAGGAGAAACCCGATGTGTTGAAGCTGGGAATGGTATATCCCCTGCCGGAGCGGATTGTCGAGGATTTCCTGCGCTCCCACACTTCGGTACGGATTCTGGAAGAACTGGACGATATCCTGGAAACCGACATCAAGTCCCTGGCTTTCGACCGCCGGATTCCCACCGAAATCATCGGGAAAAAAAGCCTGGAGGAATGGATCGGCGAGTATACCCCGGATAAGGTACGGGAGGTGCTGGGTTCCACCTGGCCCGATCTGTGGGACGATGCGGAAACTTTGCCGGAAACGGCGCCGGAAATTCCCTGGCGTCCGCCCCAGATGTGTCCGGGGTGCGGACACCGCAGTGCTTTCTATGCCATCAAACAGGCTTTGAAACCCGAGGATATTACGGTGGCGGATATCGGATGCCATACTCTGGGTTTTTTGCCTCCCTACGAGGTCGGGCAGCTTCTGATGTGCATGGGGGCGTCTCCAGGCATGGCTGCCGGATTGTCCCTGTTTAACGACTCCCGGCGGGTCGTGTGCTTTCTGGGCGATTCCACCTTGTTTCATGCCGGAATTCCCGGAATTGTCAACGCCCTTTTTAACCGGCATTCGATCACCCTGGTGGTGATGGAAAACGGAACGACGGCGATGACCGGCCACCAGGATCACGCCGGATCCGGGAGGAACTTCAACGAGGTGGTGGACCGAATTCCCATCCGCAGTCTCCTGGAAGGTCTGGGGGTCAAACATATTTTTGAGATAGACACCTATCAGCAGGGTGCTTTGACCGACCTGATGAAACAGGCGATGGCGGTCGGGGAATTTTCCGTGGTGATCGCACGCCATCCCTGCATGTTGAAATTCATGCGGGAAGCCCGCCGAAAACCCGGATTTCAGCCACGGAGGGTCCAGATCGACCAGGACCGTTGTCAGCGGATTCATGACTGCATCGAGCGTTTCGGATGTCCCACATTTTCACGAGACCCGGCGGGCAACATCGACATCCATCCGGATTTGTGCATTGGAGACGGAAGTTGCGTGCAGACCTGCCCGGTTGGTGCGATTCAAAAGCCGGTGCTGGTCCGGAAGGAGGAACAGCCATGAAATTCAATATCTATATGACCGGAGTAGGGGGGCAGGGGATCGGAATGTTGAGCGAGATTCTTCTCCGGGCCGCGGACCATGCGGGATACACCGTGAAGGCGGTGGATACTCACGGCCTGGCCCAGCGCGGGGGGATTGTGGTTTCCCATCTTCGGATCGGGGATTCCGTCCATTCCCCATTGATTCCGGCCGGAAATGCCGACCTGGCGGTCTGTTTGGAGCGGCACGAGGCTTTTCGGGCATTGACCCGGATGGTTCGTTCCGGGACAGGTTCCCTGATCTACTACAATGCCGTGTGGCAACCCCTTTCCGTTCGCTTGGCTCGAACCCCGGAAATTTCAAAAAAGGACATTCACGATTACGCGGCTTCTCGCCGCATCCGGGTGATTCCGGTTTCCGCCCCGGAATTGCCGGATCCTCGGATGCAGAACATGGTGACCCTGTCCGGGATCAATCGCCACGGGTTGATACCGGGAATGGAGACCCGCCATTACCTGCAGGCGATGGCGGACCTGATGACCGGGAGGATGCTGGAGGTAAATCGCCGGGTATTTTCCGAAATGTTCGAGGGGTCAGCCGGTGTGAAAGACCAGTGATTTGACCGTTACCGGGAAAACGTTTCGGCCGACCAGGGGCTGCCCGATGTCGATCCAGTCGCCGTCTTTCAGGTGCAGTTCGTCCAGGGACAGCAGGTTGCGGTCCAGACGGGTCTCCCGCCGGATGACATTGCCCACGCTGCAGGCGATGTCCCGCTCAAAAATCAGGATGACGGGCAGGCGCGCGTCGATGGTTCGCTTCATCGCAGATTCGATGGATTTGGCGAACAATTCGAGATCCGGGTAATTCACCCGGACCGGATCCTGGAAATAAAGGGCGGCCACATCCTGCCCTTCGGTTAAATCATACCGCCCAAATGCCTCTCGGATGCGGGATGTCACATGATCCACGCCCAGTTTCGCCTGTTCCGCATCCACCCGCAACACCGGGACGTTGCGGATCGGGAACCGGAGAGAGTCGTCCATGAAACCCGAACACCCGGAAATGGAAAGGGACCACGCCCCGGCACCGATCACCGTGGCCCGGATCTTGTTGTCCGGTTCCACCACCGGAGCCGGCAGGCGGGAAGCCAGTCCCACGATTTTTTGGGCCAGGACATCCCCGATGTCGTGGTAATTACCCTCCGAACCATAGATGAATTCCGCCACTCCACCGGAAAAGGTGAATTCATCTACGGGGCGGATGAAATGGAGGTTTTCGGTCACCATCAGCCTTTTGGCGAGCTCGGATTCCGCAGGTCCGGTCATCACTTCGATGAGAGCCTGCGCCAAGGCTTCGGCCACCTGGTCCACCTCGGGCCGGGGCATTCGTTCACCGATGGCGCGGGAGAGGCCGAGATGTTCCATGACCCTCCTGGCCGGCTCGTCTATACGACGGATCACCCCCTGGGCGTCGAACGCAAGCAGCCTGCCGCCCACGGAGATGCAGCTGGTGGAAGCGACCCGGCCTCCCACCGATAAAGCCAGGTTCGCGGTCCCTCCGCCGATGTCACAGGAAAGGATGGTTTTACCGGACTCTTTGGATCGCAGAACCGCCCCGGATCCCATGGCGGCCAGCAGGCTCTCGAAATTGGGTCCGGCGGATGCGGCCACGAATTTGCCGGCATCCCGGGACAGGGATTCCGCGATGTCCCGGGCGTTGTGTTTCTTGGCCGTCTCACCCGTGACGATCACCGCTCCGCTTTGGATCTCCTCCGGATCGATTCCGGCCAGGGAGCATTCTTCGGCGGCAAAAGCCGCCAACCGCCGAAGGTCGACGGCGTCATCCGGAAGCAGGGGGGTGTTGATGATCCGCCCCTCGTAGCGGATACGGCGCTCTTCGATTTCATACCGGCGGGTGGGGGATCTTTCGTCCCGCATCAGGACCAGGTCCGAAAAGACCATGTGCGTGGTGGAACTGCCGACATCGATGCCGACGGACAACAACTCGATCTTATCGCTGTTCATTCCGGACACCCGATCATCCGGCGGCCGAATCCGAGAGGACGGCCGCATGTTTCTGGGCGGCAAAAAACCGCGTGGCGGCATTCCGTTTTTTGCGGATGGTCAAATCATCGGCAGAAACGAAATCAACGGCCTTCTCGTCGCAGAAACGGACACATTGGGGTTGTCCGCCGCAGAGATCACACTTGAAGACTTTGTTGTCGATCCGGCTATAGTTCATCGCGCCGAAAGGACACACCGATACGCAGGAGCGGCATCCGATGCACAGGTTGTGATCTACGGATAGGAATCCGTAATCCGGGTCCCGGGAAATGGCGCCGACCGGGCAGACGTTTTTGCAGGGAGCCTCCTCGCACTGCTGGCAGATCATCGGAATGTACTGGCCTTCATCTTCCCATTTCACGATCCGGATACGGCTTCGGGCCGGGTTGGACACGCCGTCGTGCATGACCGTGCAGACCATTTCACACAACCGGCATCCGGTACACTTCTGGTAATCAACAAACAGAACTTTTTCCATGATGTTTTCCTCTCCGCAATCAATATCTAGATCAGATGGGACGGTTCCCGGCTGATTCCCAGACGCTCCAGGGTCTCGGGTTTGGGGATTCCGTTTTCATCCCAGCCGCAATGCCCGTAGAATTCATCCACCATTTTCCGAAACTTTTCCCGGTCGATCACTCTTCCAACGACATCCGGGGCTCCCCGCCGGGTGGGTTCGTCAAAATACCGGTGGTTCAGCATGTCGCCCTTGACCAGGTCGGTCCGGGTGAGGCCTTCCCGCAGGTTGAACAGGCGCTCCATGTTGTTGCATCGTTCGGCGATTTCCCACAATTCCTTGGGGGTGAATTCCAATCCCGTGTTGAAATAGATCACTTTCGGCCAGTCCTCGAAGTTGGGCAGGGTGGCTCCCAGAAACACGGTGTGGTACTTGCA
This sequence comes from uncultured Desulfobacterales bacterium, assembly GCA_964614125.1. GTDB lineage: Bacteria > Desulfobacterota > Desulfobacteria > Desulfobacterales > Desulfatirhabdiaceae > UBA4064. The sequence continues at coordinate 13,390 of CAZTKB010000052.1, forward strand.
GATTCCCAGGCAGTCAACGGCCATGTAGCAGTTCTGATGCCAGAACACCTGCCAGGGTTTTCCCTCGTAATCCGTGTGCTCGGAGCTGAGCGGCCCGTCATAGGGAACCGGATTGCTGTAGATTTTGCGCATGACCTTTTCCGGGAGATGGTAGAGGTCGATGGCCGGCCTGCTGCGGAGATGGTCGGAACCCCGAGACGCGGTCGCGATGTTCAGAGCCAGCCCGGGAGTTCCGCGTTCATCCGAATGCAGGTTGCTCATTCCCTTGACCTGGATGAGATAGTCGAAGGAATTTTTTCCGATTTTCTCGGAAGCCGGAATTCCGCCCTCGGCCAGGAGATCACCCAGCCAACCTTTCCGCTGACAGATCCGGTGAATCATTTCGATGAGCGCGTCGTCGTTTCCGAACCGCAGATCCAGCCCGTCGGTTTCCCGGGAAGTGAGAATCCCCAGTTCGTAGAGTTCCATAGCCCAGGAAATGATGCTGCCGATTTCCAGGTTGTCAACACCATATTGATCGACCAGATGGTTTCCGACAAGCACTGTTTCGGCATTTCTGCAATCCGGCTCGCCACCGAAGGCTCCCTGAGAGGTGTATTCCGGGCCTTCATCATACCGGCCGGCATAGGGTCCGGTCGGTATTTTGTACTGGGCACGGCAGTGAACCTGGCATCCGAAGCATCCGGCCATGTGATGCGGCCCCATGGTTTCGGTGGCGATTTCATCGATCCGCTCGGGCTCGATGTCATCGGCGTATTCCATCTGGTTGTACTGAAAGTTGCGGTTTCGAACCCCGCCCCAGGAATTGGTGGCCCCCCAGATGAAGGGTGTTCCCAAGGCGCCCTGAGTCTGGTTGACCTTGGCACTGGTGATCTGTTCGATGAACCGTTTGTTGTATTCGAGTGCTTCGAACGGGTGAGCGATTTTTACATCCATTGTTCCGCGTACCGCTACGGCTTTCAGGTTCTTGGATCCCATCACCGCGCCCATGCCGGTGCGCCCGGCCGCGTTCTTGATGCCGGTCATGACATTGGCGTACCGGACCTGTTTTTCTCCGGCCTGTCCAATAACGGCACTTTTGACTTCCTCATCTCCCAATTCTTCCCGAATGGCCCATTGGGTCTCGGTCGTGGATTTTCCCCACAACCGGGAGGCATCCCGGATTTCGATCTTGCCGTTGTGAATCCACAGGTAAACCGGCTTGTCGGCTTTTCCGGTGATGACCAGGTGATGGAAACCGGCCCATGCCATTTCCGGGGCGAAAAACCCGCCCATGTTCGCGCTGCCCAGCAATCCGGTCAAGGGACTCTTGGCCATGATGTGGGTTCGTGCGGTGGCGGATGCGCAGGTGGCGGTCAGAATTCCACCGCTGATCATCAGCGGGTTGTCCGGCCCGAGCGGGTCGCAGCCTTTGGGCGCGTGGTTGAAAAGCAGGTAGGCGTCCAACCCCCGGCCGCCCAGAAACTTTCGACGGATGTCCAGCGGAATCGGTTGGATGTCGATTTTTCCGGTGGAAAGGTTGATGTAGGCGATTTTGCGATTCAATGCCATGGGATTAGCCCTCCTGTTTCTGTTCGGCGTCTTTGGTCCCAAGTTTCCGGCTCAAGGCTTCTGCCGCGATTTTCCGATTTACCTCCCACACCGGTCCCCGGATCCGGGGAAGCCATGGTTTCACCCAATAGATCCGAAATTCCATTCCGCAGGTCGCGCATTTGATGTGGTCGGCGCCGGGAGCCGGTTCCAGTCTTTCCATGCAGCTGGGGTTGTGGCATCTGACTTTGCCGAATGTTCTGGTTTCCCGCAACGATTCGGCCGCCGAAATTTTTCCTTCATCGATTGCCATGGTGGACTCCTTCTTTCGGTGAATTGAACGGGATCATCCGGCTTTGCCGGATCCGGTTAAAAGTTCACTATCCTGAAATAAATTTTTTCATTGGTTTTCGTTTTACCACAACGAAACAGAATGTCAATCATAATAATTAATTTAATATATCAAATTATATTTTTCCGGTTGACAGGATACCCGGTTTTTTTTATAACTGAAAACACCAATAAAAAGTTCATTATAATGAATTATTTTGACGACAACCCGGTTTTCTCTGCAACCGATAGGGGGATCACGATGAACGGTTCGATACGACTCCATCCGGGTGAACCGTCCCGGAGAAAACTCGACCCGGAAGATGTCAAGCGGCTAACGGCCG
>CAZTKB010000053.1:0-15491 GCA_964614125.1 uncultured Desulfobacterales bacterium
AGCTCAGGATCACAATTCTTTCCCTCCCCCCTGGCGGGGGAGGGTCAGGGTGGGGGGGAGTAAAAGCGGGACAGGTCCCCCGCTCCGGTTTTCCGGCCGAAAGGCCGATGGGAAGCCGGTTTCTGAACTTTAAACTTAACACTTGAGTGGTGAAACGGCGTATCATGAGTACGGAAAAAACCAGCGAGGTGATGGAAAAACGCAGGCAGAAGATAGAAACCCTGCGGCAGAGCGGTGTGAATCTCTATCCCAACGATTTTGTGGTATCCCATTCCATCAGGGATATACTGGCCCGGATCGAAGAAGCGGTGGATCCGGCAAAACGGATCGGCACGGTATTTTCCACGGCAGGTCGGATGATGGCGGTCAACCGGTTCGGGAAATCGGCCTTTATCCGGTTCCGGGATCGTACCGGGCAGATGCAGGCCTATATTCAAAAGGACAAGGTGGGCACGGAACCCTACGATTTATTCCGGCAGTTGGAGGTGGGGGATATTGTCGGTCTGACCGGCCCCGTGTTTCAAACCAAAACCGGGGAATGGACCCTGCTGGCCGAGACCCTTCAACTGGTCTGCAAGGCGGTCCGCCCCCTGCCGGAAAAATTCCACGGCCTGAAGGATCCCGAAAAACGGTATCGGCAGCGCTATGTGGATTTAATCATGAATCCGGCCGTACGGGAAATCTTTACCAAGCGATCCCGTATGATTCAGGCTATCCGATCTTTTCTGATCCGGCATGATTATGTGGAGGTTGAAACTCCGATGATGCAGACGATGCCGGGCGGTGCGGAGGCCACCCCGTTCATCACGCATCATAACGCCCTGGATATTGACCTGTATCTGCGGATTGCACCGGAGCTCTACCTGAAACGCCTGGTGGTCGGAGGATTTGAACGGGTCTTCGAAATTAACCGGAATTTCCGGAACGAAGGCGTATCAACCCGTCACAACCCGGAATTTACCATGTTGGAATTTTATCAGGCCTATGCCACGTATCAGGATTTGATGGATTTTACCGAATCCATGTTCGCCCAAACTGCGGCCGCGGTGACCGGCCAAACGCAAATTGGGTATCAGGGCCATACCATCGAACTGGGCGGGGCATGGAAACGAATGACTATGAGCCAGGCCCTGGAAGAGTTCGCCGGCCTGGATCCCGGACTACACGGGGATCCGGAAAAGCTTCTGGCGTTTGCCCGAGCCCGGCAGGTTCCCGTCACACCCAAATCTCGATCCGGTAAAATACTGACCAAGATTTTTGACGTCCTGGTGGAACCGCATCTGATTCAGCCGACTTTCATCACCGGGTATCCGGTCGAGGTGTCACCCCTTTCCCGAAGAAACGACGCCGACCCCGCGATCACGGATCGTTTCGAGCTGTTTATCGCGGGTTATGAGATCGCCAACGGATTTTCGGAGCTCAATGATCCCGAAGACCAATTCCAGCGCTTCCGGCAGCAGGTGGAGGACCGGGAGGCGGGCGACGGGGAGGCACACCGGATGGATACGGATTATATTGAGGCGCTGGAGTACGGTCTTCCTCCGACGGCTGGAGAAGGGGTCGGAATCGACCGCCTGGCCATGTTGTTGACAGATTCCCCTTCGATTCGGGAGGTGATCCTGTTTCCCCATATGAAACCCACGGCGGCGATGGAATGATTCGTTTCGAATACTTCATCGGCAGGCGCTACCTGCGTGCCAGACAGCGACAGGCCTTTATTTCCCTCATCACCTTTCTCTCCATTGCAGGGGTTGCTGTTGGGGTAATGGCCCTGATCGTGGTGATCGCGGTGATGGCCGGTTTCGAATCCGACCTCAAGACCCGTATCCTGGGGGTCGAATCCCATATCGTGGTCATGAAGCACGGAGAGCGGTTTGAGAATTATTTGTCCGTGATTCCGGTGGTGGAAGGAATTCGTGGGGTTCAGGCTGTCACTCCCTTTGTCATGACCCAGGCAATGATTCGGTCCGCTGCCGGGATGTCCGGAGCCGTCATTCGGGGTGTGTCTCCGGATACCGTGGGCCGAGTTCTTAACAATATCGGGGCCGAGGAACTGGCCCGATTGGAAGCGTCCTCAACCCGGGATGGATCCGGACCTCCAGGAATCATCCTGGGGAAGGAACTGGCCCGCAGCCTAGGAGTTTCGGCAGGTGACACAATTCATCTCATTTCTCCCCGTGGCACGATTACACCGGCGGGGTTGATGCCTTCCCTGAAGCGGTTTGTCGTCGTTGGCAGCTTTGAGTCGGGCATGCATGAATACGATGGCTCCCTGGCCTATGTTCATTTGCGGGAGGCACAGATTCTGACCGGCCTGGAAGGCTCGATAACCGGATTGGAAGTCCGTATTCAGGATATTTATCAGGCCGCGGAATTATCCAAAACCATCTCCCGCACCTTGGGATTTCCGTATTGGTCCAAGGACTGGATGCAGATGAACCGCAATCTGTTCTCTGCTCTGAAACTTGAAAAAACCGTGATGTTCATCATTCTGGCATTGATTATTCTGGTGGCTGCTTTTAATATTGCCAGCAGCCTGATCATGATGGTGATGGAAAAAACCCGGGACATCGCCATCCTTAAAACCATGGGAGCAACGGATAATAGTATTCGAAAAATCTTTGTTTTCAAGGGTTTGGCTATTGGCGCCATGGGGACGGCCATCGGTGTGGCGTTAGGGATCACGCTGTGTAAGCTGCTGGAGCGGTATCAGTTTATCGAATTGCCCGGAGACGTCTACTATATCAGCAAGCTGCCTGTGTTGCTGAAAACCATGGATATCGTGACTATCGCCATCAGCTCTCTCGTCATTTGTTTTTTGTCGACCCTGTATCCGGCCAGGCAGGCTTCCCGGTTGAATCCGGTGGATGCGATCCGGTATGGATGATTTGCGGCACTGTCCCCCTGGTAACGGTTTGGATACGCCGCTCGTTTGTGTAAGAGGGGTCAGCAAAAGCTTTTTCAGCAGTGGGGTCCGGATCGATATCTTGAAAGAGGTCGATCTGGATATTCGGAAAGGCGAAACCATAGCTGTTGTAGGTGCTTCGGGGATCGGCAAATCCACCTTTTTGCACATCCTGGGAACACTGGATAAACCGGACAGCGGATCGATCACGTTCAAAGGGCAGGATATTCTGGCCATGGATCCGACACGGCTGGCCGAGTTTCGGAACACCTCTATTGGATTTGTTTTTCAGTTTCATCATCTGCTGCCGGAATTCAGCGCATTGGAAAACACCATGATGCCATCCCTGATCCAGGGACAACCGTTTTCCCGGGCCCGGGAAGTGGCCGAGAGGATCCTGGTTCGGGTCGGTTTGAAGGATCGTCTGTCTCATCGGGTTGGCCTGCTGTCGGGAGGTGAACAGCAACGGGTGGCCTTAGCCCGGGCGTTGGTCATGCAACCCGATTTGATCCTCGCCGACGAGCCGACCGGAAACCTGGATCAGGCTAACAGCGAGGCGGTCCACTCTTTGTTGATGGAGCTTAACCGTGAACTTCACATGACCATGGTGGTGGTTACCCATAATCGTGACCTGGCTGCCCTGATGTCTCGCCATGTCACCCTTCAACACGCCAGATTGGTGGAAACACACTGAGGTGGGATTATGTTCAAACGGATATGCCTGATGGTTGTCATGTTGCTTGCCGCCTGCCTGCAACCCGCGGTTGCCGCCCAAGCGGTTCGCGTTCTGGTCTTTCCGTTTCAGATTCATGGGCCGCAGAATCTGGAATATCTGCAGAGCCAGATTCCCGATGCTCTGGGAACCAATCTGGAAAAAGAAGGGGCCACTGTCATCCGCCCGGCAGGCCCGTCTGCGGCGGCGGTAACTGCGGTTCAGTCCGGAGATGTGGATTCCTTGCGGAATATCGGCAGGATTTCCGGAGCGGATGCCGTCATCTGGGGGAGCATGACCTGGCTGGCACAGAATTTCAGTCTGGACGTCCGTATGGCGGAAACCGCTCCTGACAGGGCGCCTACGGTGTTTTTTTCCGAAGGAGAGGGCATTGAAAACCTGGCTCCCGCCATCCGAAAAATCACCAATGACCTTGGTTCGCGTCTGTTTCGCCGGGAACGGATTGTGGATATTGTGGTGTTGGGGAACCGGCGGATCGAAGCGGATGCGATTCGTCGGATCATTAAGACACAGCCTGGCGATGTCTACATCGAGCAGAATCTTTCCAACGACCTCAGGGCCGTATATGGAATGGGTTATTTTGAAGATGTTCGAATTCAGGCCGAAGATGTTTCAAATGGAAAACGGATCGTTTTCCAGGTACAGGAAAAGCCGACTATCCGACTGATCAGTTTTTCGGGAAACCAGGTTTTCGATATCGAAAAACTGCAGGAGAATCTGGACATCAAAACTGGATCCATTTTGAATATTTTTAAAGTGCAAAGTAATATCCAACGCATCGAGACGATGTACAAGGAAAAGAATTACCATAACGTCAAGGTGACCTACAGCATCAAAACGTTGGATAACAATCAGGGGGACCTGGAATTTGTCATCGACGAAGGGGAAAAAATCAAGATCAAAGAAATTCGCTTCGAGGGGAATTCGGCTTTTCCGTCCAAAAAACTGAAAGGGGTTATGAAAACGGATGAAAAGGGATTCTGGTCTTGGCTGACATCCTCGGGAGAGCTCAAGCGGGAAGACCTGAACCAGGACGTGGAACTCCTGAGCTCGTTTTACCACAACAATGGTTATATTCAGGCCCGGGTCGGCGAGCCGATCGTGGAATTGACCGATCAATGGATTTATATCACCATCAAAATCGATGAAGGCGCCCGATACCGGGTGGGAAATATTCGGGTTTCCGGAGACCTCCTGGCCTCGGAACCGGAGCTGTTGAAGCTTCTGAAACTCACTCCAGGGGAGTATTACAGCCGGGAAGTCATGCGAAACGATGTGCTGGCCCTGAACGACTACTATGCGGACGAAGGGTATGCCTATGCCGACGTGGTTCCCAAAATTGATCCCAAAACCGCCGATATGACGGTGGATGTTGACTACAGCATCAACCGGGGATTGCAGGTCTATTTTGAACGGATTCAGATTTCCGGCAACACCAAGACCCGGGACAAGGTCATCCGCAGGGAACTTCAGTCTTATGAGCAGGAACTGTTCAGTGGGAAAAAATTAAAACGGGGCGTTCGGAATCTGTATCGCTTGGATTATTTCGAGGATATCAAGGTCAACACGGTCAAGGGAAGCGGCCCCGATAAAATGGTGCTGGATATCGAGGTCAAGGAAAAACCGACCGGTGTATTCACCATTGGTGGCGGTTACAGCAGCGTGGAGAACGTGTTCTTTGTCGGTTCCGTTTCCCAGAGAAACCTGTTCGGCCGGGGGCAGATCCTGCAATTCCGCGGAGAAATCGGCGGCAGAACCACCCGGTACGCTCTTTCATTCACGGAGCCGTGGTTGTTCGATATCCCTCTTTCCGCCGGAGCGGATCTGTACAACCAGGAGAGAGACTACGATACCTATCAACTGGATACCATGGGTGCGTCTCTCCGATTCGGGTATCCGGTTTGGGATTTCACACGGGCTTATCTGACCTATACACTCGAAAACAACGATATGTACGACCTGGAGGACGATCTTTCGGAATATTTCCGAAAGATGGAGGGGGAAAACATCACCAGCAGCTTGACTCCTTCCATTCGCTATGATTCCCGGGACCGGGTGTTCAACCCCACGGAAGGGTCCAACCATTCTTTTTCCGTGGAATATGCCGGTGGTTTTCTGGGAGGGGATATCGGATTCACCAAATATATTGCGGAAACGGGATGGTATTTCCCGTTGTTCTGGGGTACGGTTGGGTTCGCTCATGCCAAGGCGGGATATTTGGAGCAGCGGGACGATGAACTGCTGCCTCCTTACGAGCGGTTCTATTTGGGCGGAATCAACTCGCTGCGTGGATTTCGTTGGCAGGATCTGAGCCCGGTGGATGAAAACGGCGACAAGATCGGTGGAGACAAATTCGTTCAGTTCAACTTGGAATATATCTTTCCCCTGATCAAGGACGTCGGTCTAATGGGTGTGGTGTTCTACGATACGGGAAATGTCTACAACGATGATGAGGATATCGGTTTGGATAACCTACGGCAGAGCGCCGGCTTCGGTATTCGGTGGTATTCTCCCATGGGTCCCATTCGGTTGGAAAACGGGTTTATTCTGGATCCAAAAGAGGGAGAGAGCAAGAGCGGAAAATGGGAATTCACCATGGGTTCCGCATTTTGATGCCGTCTCCCGGAATATCAACTGGTTAAGGTTCAGTCTGTTGCCCCAGCCTTTGTGATAGGCAGGTACCAAAATCATTTCATAAGAAAGGGTTGGAAAAGATGCGGTGGTTACGGGTCATTGGAGTCGTCCTGACGATAACACTATTTGCCGTTGTCCAAGCGCGGGCAGCGGATTCGAACAAGTTGGGCGTGGTGGATTTTCAAAAAATTCTCGAGGTTTCGAATGCGGGCAAATCCGCTCAGGCGGATATCAACCGGCAAGGAAAACAGATGGAATCCGATCTCAAGGAAAAAGGTGCCGAGATTGAGGAAATGGAAAAAAAGCTCGATCGTGAGTCGCTGGTGATGAGCAAGGAAATGAGGGATGAAAAACAACGGGACTTGCGCATCAAGGTTTCCGATTTCAAGGCTCTCCAGCAGAAATACATGGAAGATTTCAAACTGTTGGAAAACAAGATTATCAACCGGATTCAGAAAGAAGTTGTTGAGATTATTCAGGAATATGGGAAAAAAGAAGGCTATATGCTGATCGTCGAAAAACGGACCGGAGGAGTGGTCTATGCCCCGCAAACCGTAGATATCACGGACGCGATCATTCAAATTTACAATTCCCAGGTTCCGCTGAAAACCGAAGGCGGTTCCACGGAAAAGAAAAAATAGACCCGGATGCCGACCCCGCTGTGGCTTGAAAAGCATGCGGCGGGATTCGGACGTGTCAGGAACGTGACATGGAACTGACTGTTTCCCAAATTTCCGATATGGTGCAAGGAACGGTGATGGGCGATCCGGGACGGATCATCCGGGGAGTCGCCCCGTTTGAAAATGCCACGGAAGATCGGATCACCCTTGCCTGGCAGCCCAAATATCTCAAGCAATTGGATCGGACTTCGGCGGGCGCGGTAATCGTGCCGGAAAAAGTGAGCGGCGGCACGGGATGTCTTGTCCGGGTCCCAAACCCTCAGTTGGCCTTCAACACCTTGGTTCGGTTTTTCCATCCCGAGACTCGTTCGTGGTCCGGAATTCACTGCCTGGCAGAGGTTGAGTCCGGCGTTTTGCTGGGTGATGACACTTCCGTGGGGCCGTTCAGTGTAATCCGCGGACCTGCCTCCATCGGAAATCGGGTTACGATCGATTCACATGTTCATATCGATGCAGATACGGTGATCGGTGACGATGTGCGGGTTTTTCCCCATGTCACGATTCTGCGGGGGACACGGATCGGAAGCAGAGTGGTTATCCAATCTGGTACGGTGATCGGCAGCGACGGATTCGGGTATGCGCCGGAGGGAGGCCGGTATCACAAGATTCCGCATATCGGACATGTTCAAATCGATGATGATGTGGAGATTGGTGCCTGCAACACGATCGACCGAGCCACTTTCGGGAAGACATGGCTCCAACAAGGGGTCAGAACGGACAACCTCGTCCATATCGCCCACAATGTGGTGGTCGGAGAAAACACGCTGCTGGTGGCACAAGTCGGAATTTCCGGAAGTGTTACCGTGGGAGCCGGTGTGATACTGGCTGGTCAAGCCGGTATATCCGGCCATCTCACCATCGGAGACCGTGCGACAGTCGGCCCGCAAGCGGGCATTGCCCAGTCTGTGCCGCCGGATACTGTGGTCTCTGGATCTCCGGCGATTCCACACGGCCAGTGGCTGCGTGTTCAGCGGGTTCTTCCCATGCTTCCGGAGTTGAAAAAACACCTGGTGGAATTGGAAAAACGTCTTGCCGGATTGGAAGGCCGGATGGACAACGGCCGGAAGGAAGGAGCGACCTGACCATGGATATTCAGGGTATTTTGAAACGGCTTCCCCACCGGTATCCGATGGTGATGATCGACCGGATCATTGAACTGGTTCCTGATGAAAGAATCGTCGCCTTGAAGAATGTTACCATCAACGAACCCTATTTTTTGGGACATTTTCCCTCCATTCCCATCATGCCGGGGGTTTTGATCGTCGAGGCGATGGGGCAGGCGGGCGGTATCCTGACCACCGCCCGGATGCCGCCGGATGCCCCCCTGGATCGGGTGTATTTTTTGGGATTTGACAAGGTTCGGTTCCGAAAACCGGTCGTTCCGGGGGATCAACTGGTTCTGGAGGTTCGGATGTTGAAACAGCGTCTGAAAACGGTCAAAATGGCCGGCCGGGCGCTGGTCGATGAAAAACTGGTGGCCGAAGCGGAATTTCTGGCTGCTTACGGAGAAACAGCATGATCCATCCTACAGCTATCATCAGTCCGGATGCCGTTATCGGAGCCGACGTCTCGATCGGACCCTACGCGGTCATCGCCAGTGATGTGGTCATCGGTGACGGTACGGTGATCGGACCTCATACGACTATTGATCCATATGTCACGATTGGTCAAAGGTGCCGCATTTATCAGTTCGCTTCCATCGGGGCGGCTCCCCAGTCCGTCAAATTCGAAGGACAGAAAACAGAGGTAAGAATCGGAAACGACACCATCATCCGGGAATTTGTCACGGTTCATCGGGGTACGGTGGCCGGCGGAGGGATGACCGTAGTCGGCGACAACAATCTGCTGATGGCCTATTCGCATGTTGCGCATGATTGCAAAACCGGATCCCATGTCATCATGGCCAATGCGGCCACGTTGGCCGGACACATCGTTCTGGGCCATCATGTAACGGTAGGAGGCCTGGTGGCGATTCACCAGTTCGTCCGGATCGGGGACTACGCCTTTGTCGGTGGAAAATCGGCGGTCGTCAAGGATATCCCCCCATTCGTGATCGCTGCGGGTGACCGGGCTACGTTGCACGGATTGAATACCGTCGGTCTGAAACGGCAGGGTTTTTCTTCCGAAACGCTGGCGAACCTGAAACGGGCGTACCGTATCGTTTTCCGTATCGGTCTGACGGTGAAGGAAGCCGTGGAACGGATCAAGGCCGAGGTGGATTTGATTCCGGAAGTCGTGAATTTCATCGAATTTCTTCAATCATCGGAACGGGGGATCACTCGGTGAATCTTTTTTGGGACATGTGTTCCGCTTCCGGGTAATCCGACCACCTTCCAAGAATGGTTTTCAGCCGATCGTCTCTCCCGACAAATATGCCTGAAAAACGAATCGGAATCATTGCCGGCAGCGGCCAGTTTCCTATCCTTTTTGCCCGCTCCGCGGCACTGCAAGGTTACCGGATATTCGCCGCGGCATTTATCAACGAGGCGGATCCGGATCTGGCCGGACATGTCGACATCCTTGAGTGGATGTATCTGGGACAGATCCGTCGGATGATCCATTTTTTCCAACGCCACCAGGTGTCGGAGGCGGTCATGGTTGGGGCAATCCAGAAAACAAAGGTGTTTTCCGACATCCGACCGGATATGCGCGCGCTGATGCTGATGGCGACACTGCGGACAACGCATGATGACACTGTTCTACGGGGATTTGCGGGCTTACTAGAAAAAAAGGGAATCCGTATTCGTCCATCCACTTTCCTGATACCCGATCTGCTGGCGCCTCCGGGATGTTGGACCCAACGGAAACCGACCCGATCCGAAAAGGCGGATATTGACTTGGGACTTTCCCTTGCGCGGGAAATCGGGAAGCTCGATATCGGGCAATGCGTGGTGATAGGGGGAGGTTCAGTCCTGGCTGTGGAAGCCATCGATGGAACTGACTCCACCATTCTGCGCGGCGGGAAACTCGGCCATGGTAATTCGGTCGCGGTGAAGGTTTGCAAACCCAACCAGGATACACGGTTTGATATCCCGGCGGTCGGCCGGAGGACTGTGGAAATTATGAACCAGGCCGGTGTACGATGTCTGGCGGTGGAAGCCGGCAAATCGGTGGTGTTTGACCGGCCGGAAATGGTGGAAGCGGCGGATGCCTTCGGAATCAGCCTTATCGGTGTGTAATCGGAGACAGGATAGCATGCGTAAAATCCGAGTGGGAGTCATCGGTGTCGGGTACCTGGGTAAATTTCATGCCGAAAAATATGCGCGGATGTCTGATGTGGAACTGGTCGGAGTGGTGGATACCGATGCAAAACGGGCCGCGGAGGTTGCCGGAAAGGTTGGTACCGTCGCCTTCCAATCCCACCAGGAGCTTTTCGGGCTTGTCGATGCGGTCAGTATCGCCGTTCCCACTCCCCTGCATTTCGAAATCGGATGTGACTGTCTCCATCATGGTATGGACGTGTTGATTGAAAAACCCATCACGGACCGTTTGGAAGACGCCGACCGACTCGTGGATCTGGCCCTTCAGAAAGGGCGGATCCTGCAGGTGGGTCACTTGGAGCGCTTCAATCCGGCGGTGGTGGCCCTGAAAGAAGTCATCAATCAGCCGATGTTCATCGAATCCCACCGGCTGAGCGTCTACAAGCCCAGATGCACGGATGTCAGCGTGATTCTGGATTTGATGATTCATGACATCGATCTGGTGTTGGGTTTTGTGGGTTCTGGTGTGCAAGCGATTCATGCCTCCGGTATACCGGTCATTTCCTCTCATATCGATATCGCCAGCGTACGGTTGGAATTTGAAAACGGTTGTACCGCCAATCTGACAGCCAGCCGAATTTCCCTGAAAAATGAACGAAAACTCCGCCTGTTTCAAAAAGACACCTATGTTTCCATCGATTTTGCCTCTCACGATGTGATGATCATCCGGAGGGCCTCGGAGCATGACACTTGCGTGATTCCCGGAGCCGATATCCAACAGAGAAAATTGGACAAGGGAGATGCTTTGGAGGCGGAGTTGACCGCATTCATCCGATCCGTCATTGCCCGTAGGCCTCCGGAAGTAACCGGGCAGATGGGGCGGGACGCCCTTGAAACCGCTCTTCGGATCATGGATCGGATCCATTCTTTTAACCGGTTCCATCCGGAAATGCGGATCGAATGAGCCGGGGCGAAAATTCCACGGTTATGATTGTTGCCGGAGAGGCCTCTGGCGATATGCATGGTGCGCGCTTGGTTCAGGCGATGAATCGGAGAAACCCCGACCTGCTGTGGTATGGCATTGGGGGGCAACGTCTTCGGACGGCCGGAGTCCGAGTTGTGGTCGATGCATCCACGCTGTCCGTGGTAGGAATCACGGAGGTGATTTCCCGGCTCCCTCAAATTACAAGGGGACTTTCCGCGGCCCGGGAAATGCTCCGGGTTCTACGACCGGACCTCCTGGTTTTGATTGATTTTCCGGATTTCAACCTGCGGATCGCGCGTACAGCCAAACGTTTGGGGATCCGTGTTCTGTATTATATCAGTCCGCAGATCTGGGCTTGGCGTTCCGAGCGGGTGAAGACCATTAAGAGGCTGGTGGACCACATGGCCGTTATCCTGCCCTTCGAGGCGGATTTCTACCGAAAGCACCATGTCCCCGTTACATTTGTGGGACATCCCCTCCTGGATAAGGCCCAACCTGTTTTCCGGACTCCGACGGAATACCGGGAAGGCGGGCGGCTGACCGTGGGATTTTTGCCGGGGTCCCGGGAAAGCGAGATATCCCGTCATTTGCCGATTTTGATGGAATCCGCTGTTCAATTGAATACTCAGAAGGCCGGCGTCCGTTTTCTCGTTTCCCTGGCTCCCGGGATCCGACGGGAATTTCTGGAAAATATCACCGGGTCTTTTACCGAACGGGTTGATTTCGAAATCCGATCCGGCGAAGCACCGGAGATTTTCCCTTTGTGTGATCTGGTCGTCGCCGCTTCCGGAACCGTTACTCTGCAGGCAGCCATTCACGGCGTTCCCATGATCATCATTTACCGGGTTTCACCGATCAGCTATCTCTTGGGCCGTGCCCTGATCCGGGTTCCCCATATCGGGCTGATCAACCTGGTTGCCGGAGAATCGATTGTTCCGGAATTAATCCAGCACGACGCGACTCCGGACCATATCACCCGATGCGTTCAAAAACATCTTGCTCATCCGGAACTGCTTTTGGAAATGCAGGAAAAACTGATCCGGGCCGCAAAAATATTGGGTGGCCCAGGGGCATCGGAACGAGTTGCGGAGATCGCTTTTACCCTGCTGGAAGACAACTCATGAACATTGTCAGGCCGAAATTGCGAAAAAGACACCGCCATATCCTATATTTGATCCGGGACAAATGGCGTTATCTTTTTCTGGCCATGTTGTGCATGCTGGTCTTGGCCGGAGCTACATCCGCTACCGCATATCTGGTAAAGCCAGTTTTGGACGATATTTTCTTTCAGCGCGATCTGGCCATGCTCCGGATGATTCCGGCCGCGGTGATTCTGATTTATCTCTTGCGCGGGTTCAGCATGTACGGGCAGGAATATCTGATGAACCGCGTCGGACAGGGCATTATCCGAAATTTACGCAATCTCTTGTATGATCGTATCCAGGAACTTCCGTTGGCATTTTTCCATGCTGAAAGGACCGGAGTCCTGATGTCACGGATCACAAATGATGTCAATATCATTCGAAATATGGTGTCCACGGCGGTGACGGCTTCTCTTCGGGACCTGTTTTCCATCGTCGGCCTGGCGGGGGTGATCTTCTATCGGGATTGGCAGCTGGCGTTGGTGGCGCTGATCATTCTGCCGGTCGCTTTTCTTCCGGTGATCAAATTCGGCCGGCGGGTCCGACGGGTCAGTACCGGTTGTCAGGAAGCCATGGCGGAGATGAACTCCTTTCTGCACGAGACCTTCGCGGGAAACAAGATCGTCAAGGCTTTCGGAATGGAGTCTTATGAAAAAGACCGATTTCACCAAAAAACCCGCGAACTTTTCCACCTGGAAATGAAGGCCGTGATCGCACGATCTCTGTCATCCCCGATTATGGAGTTTCTGGCCGGGCTGGGAATCGCCTTTATCATCTGGTACGGCGGATACCGGGTGATCCAGGGAACATCCACTCCCGGGACGTTTTTTTCCTTTATGGCCGCCGTCCTGATGCTCTACGATCCGGTGAAGAAGATGAGCGGGCTGAACAACTCCATTCAGGAAGGATTGGCCGCGGCAGACCGGGTATTTGATATCGTGGAGCGGGAAGCGGAAGTCCGTGAGGTAGAGAATCCGGTGGAATTGGCAGATGGTCCGCACGCTGTTCGATTTCGGAGTGTGTGGTTTCAATATGACCAAACCATGGTACTCCGTGGAATTAATCTGAAGGTCGCAGCCGGTGATATTGTGGCACTGGTCGGCATGAGCGGCGGCGGTAAGACATCTTTGGTGAATTTAATCCCCCGGTTTTATGACGTCACCCGGGGGGCGGTCCTGATTGACGGAGTGGACATACGCAATATCAGTATACGGTCGTTACGGAAACAAATCGCCATTGTCACCCAGGAGCCCATCCTTTTTAACGATACCATTCGGAACAATATCGCCTACGGCAATCTGGAAGCCGGGATGGCGGATATCGAGGAGGCCGCCCGGGCCGCATATGCCTGGGATTTCATTGACCGGTTGCCGAACCGTTTTGATTCCACCATCGGAGAATTGGGCAATCGACTTTCCGGTGGGGAAAAACAACGGATCTGTATTGCGCGGGCATTGCTTAAAGACGCGCCGATTCTCATTTTGGATGAGGCTACCTCCTCCCTGGATTCCGAGGCCGAAATGCTGGTTCAGAAGGCCTTGGATAACCTGATGAAAGGACGGACCACATTCGTGATCGCACATCGGTTGTCGACGATCGGGTATGCGAGCCGGATCCTGGTAATGGTAGATGGGCGGATAGTGGAGGAGGGTACACATGAGGAACTGATCTCACTGGGAGGGGAGTATCATAAACTGGTGCAGATGCAGTTTTCCGGAATGGGGAGGGACTGACGGAAATGTCTTTTGGAAAGGAGAAACCAATGAAACGGATGTTGTTTTGGATTCTGTTGATCCTGTGGATGGCTTCTTGTCCCGCCTTTTCGGAAGACGAGGTGTCGGTCAGCGATGCCACCCAGACCTGTCTGGACTGCCATACATCACTGCATCCCGGCATTGTGGAGGATTGGAAGAAAAGCCGTCATTTTCATATGACGCCGGAGAAGGGGCGTGCGGTATCCGGGCTGGGAAGAAAGGTCAGCAGCGAGAAGATTCCGGTGGAATTGCTGAAGACATCCATCGGATGTGCGGAGTGCCATACACGGAATCCGGAAACCCATGCGGACACGGTTGAACATAACGGTTATGAAGTTCATGTGGTGGTCACGCCGGAGGATTGCGCGGCGTGTCATGCGGTGGAGCGGAGCCAGTATGATCAGAACATCATGGCGCATGCGTGGCAAAATCTGGCGGGAAATCCGGTGTATCAGGATCTGCAGCGGACCATCATCGGAATGCCGGAAATTCGCGGCAACACCCTGTCCTTCGGGGATTCCGATTCGGAAACCGAGGCCGTCGCCTGCTACTATTGCCACGGCACCCAACTGGTTGTCAAAGGATTCATCAAACGGGAAACCGATGCCGGAGAGCTCGAATTCCCGGTGATCGAAGGCTGGCCGAATCAGGGAGTCGGGCGGGTGAATCCGGACGGCAGCAAGGGGGCCTGCACCCCTTGTCATACCCGCCACCTCTTCTCCATGGAAACCGCGCGGAAGCCGGCCACCTGCAAGGAGTGTCACAACGGTCCCGATGTTCCGGCATACAAGGTGTACGATAACAGCAAACACGGCAATCTGACATCGGCCCATAGCGGGAAGTGGAATTTTTCAGAAACACCTTGGAAAGTGGGGACCGACTTCACCGCACCGACTTGTGCAGCCTGCCATGTCAGTCTTGTCACGGATCCGGATGGGAATATCGTTGCAGAACGGACGCACCGGATGAGTGACCGACTGTCCTGGCGGATATTCGGTTTGCCCTACGCCCATCCTCAGCCGCTGAAACCCGATACATCCATCATCCGGAACAAGGATGGACAACCCCTTCCCAGTGACCTTGACGGTGGTTTCGCTGAAGGGTTTCAGATCAGTGAAACGGAACGGGCCGCCCGAACGGAGACGATGCAGGGAATTTGCAGGAGCTGCCATTCCGAATCCAAAATCAAGGGGCATTGGAAAACGTATGAGACGGTGATTCGAAATACCAATCGGATCACGAAGACCGCGACGGATATGATCCGGGAAGCCTGGAAAAAAGGATTGGCCCATGGACCGGCGGAGGCAGGCAGCATGTTCGATGAGCCGATTGAAAAACAATGGAGTTCCGTCTGGTTGTTCGATGCCAACAACATCCGGTTCACCGCAGCCATGGCTGGAGGAGGAGATTACGCGGTGTTTGCCGAGGGGTATTATCCGTTGTCACGCCGTCTGGCGG